>JANPGC010000086.1:0-1670 GCA_031423755.1 Phyllobacteriaceae bacterium
CGATCAGGCGCTTGGCTGCTGCGCGGGTCAGGAAATAGGCGGCGCGGAAGTTGAGGTTGACTGCGAAGTCGAAGTCTTCCGGCGTCGTTTCAACAGCCGGGCTATGCCGGGCACCGCCGGCTGAGTTCAACAAGACATCGAAAGCCGGCAGTCGTGAAATCACGGCTTCAGTCTCGGCCACATGAGTGATGTCGAGGGGTAATGAATGGGCGGTGAAACCCTCTGCCGCCAGTTGCTCCACCACTTCTCGCAATTCCGCTTCGCGCCGGGCCGCGAGCCAAACGTCTGCCCCCTGTTCGGCAAGCGCGACCGCCGCCGCCAGTCCGATGCCGGATGAGGCACCGGTCACCAAGGCGCGGCGGCCGTCAAGGCGGAACGAGGGCGTGCGTGGCAGTATCATTCCGCAGCGGCTCCATAGGGAACGCTCCGGCCGCCATAGCGGCGGACGCGGACGTTGCATTGCTCGGCATGGCCGACAAAGCCTTCCAGCATGCAGAGGCGCGAGCCGTATGCGCCGATGCGCGCTGCTGCTTCGTCGGTGGTGATGCGCTGGTAGCTGTGGGTCTTGAGGAATTTGCCCACCCAAAGCCCGCCGGTGTAACGGCCTGCCTTTTTGGTCGGC
Organism: Phyllobacteriaceae bacterium; assembly: GCA_031423755.1. GTDB lineage: Bacteria > Pseudomonadota > Alphaproteobacteria > Rhizobiales > Rhizobiaceae > JANMEX01. Next base: position 623 of record JANPGC010000086.1, read on the forward strand.
AATGTATGATTGGTGCCGATCACCTTGTCGCCATTGGCAACATTGGTGCGCGGCCCGAGGAAGAGCGCGCCGTAGCTGTGCATGTTTTGCAAATACCAGTCGTCGCGGTCGGTCATCACCTGCACGTGCTCGGACGCAATGTCATTGGCGACGGCCAGCATCTCGTCATGGGTGTCGCAAAGGATGATCTCGCCATAGTCGGCCCAGCTGACGGAAGCTGTCGCGGCAGTGGGCAGGATCTGCAGCAAGCGCTCGATCTCGGCCATCGTGCCTTCGGCCAGCCTGCGCGAATTTGTCAGCAGCACGGAAGGTGAATTGTAGCCGTGCTCGGCTTGGCCCAAAAGGTCGGTGGCACACAATTCCGCATCGATCGTGTCATCGGCAATGACCATGGTTTCGGTCGGGCCTGCGAACAGGTCGATGCCGACGCGTCCATAGAGCTGGCGCTTGGCCTCGGCGACAAAGGCATTGCCCGGGCCGACGAGCATGTCGACCGGCTTGATCGTTTCAGTGCCGAGCGCCATCGCGCCGACCGCCTGCATGCCGCCAAGCACATAGATCTCATGCGCGCCAGCCATCTGCATGGCGGCGACGATGGCCGGGTGCGGCTCGCCGTTCACCGGCGGGGCCGATGCCACGATGCGCGGCACCCCCGCGACAGTCGCAGTGAGGACCGACATGTGGGCGGAAGCAACCATTGGAAACTTGCCGCCCGGCACGTAGCATCCGACGGACTGAACCGGAATGTTGCGATGGCCGAGAATGACGCCCGGCTCGGTCTCAATCTCGATATCGCGCATCGAAGCCTTCTGGGCTTCGGCAAAGCGGCGGATTTGGGTCTGGGCAAAGCGGATGTCATCCATGTCGCGCGGCGCGACCTTCTGCATGGCCGCATCGATTTCGGATTGCGTCAGGCGGAATGATGGGCGGTCGAACTTGTCGAATTTCAACGACAGGGCGCGAACCGCAGCATCGCCATCCTTCTCAATCGCGGCCAGCGTGGCTTCCACCGTTGCGCGGGTGCGGGCGTCATCCTCGGCCCGCTCCA
>JANPGC010000087.1:0-1523 GCA_031423755.1 Phyllobacteriaceae bacterium
GTGGCTGAAGGCGGTCGAGAAGGCCGGCACGACCGATCCGGACAAGGTGATCGACGCGCTGCCTGGCATCGAAGCGCCGAACCTGACCGGCGGCATTTCCAAGATGCTGCCAAACCACCACATTACCAAGCCAGTGCTGATCGGTGAAATCCAGGCCGACGGCCAGTTCGAAACCGTGTGGAAGACGCCGGACCTCGTGGCCGGCGACGCATGGACGGATTTCCTGCCGGAATCCAAGGTGCTTGAGGCCGACTGGGTGACGCTGAAGTGCGGCAACTACAATACCGAGACGAAGGCGTGTTTGGGTGATGTGCCTGCTCAATAAACTCATGTGCTGATGCTCCCTCCCCCTTGCGGGGAGGGTTGGGGTGGGGGTCACGAGCGCAGCGAGCCATGCAAGAAGACTGGCGAGCGCCGCTTAGGCAAAGAGTTTTTCGCTTGCTCGCTATCGCTCGCGACCCCCACCCCTACCCCTCCCCACAAGGGGGAGGGGAAAACCGACGACCGGGCGGGCGATCTCCTCCCTGCCGGGTCACCTCCCCCAGACCTCTCACCGGAAAGTGCCGATGGCGTTTCGCTTCATGACCAGAGTTTTCCTGTTGCTGGCGATGCTGTTTTGCATGGCTGGCTTTGGCAAGGCTGATGAGGCTGCCGTGCGGACGGCGATTGCGAAATTTGCCGAGGGCAAGGGTTACGCGTCGATTGAGGCTGGCGTGGATGCGCTTGGCGCGACGGCTGATCCGCTGGCGGCGACGGCGCTGAATGCGCTCAATGACGGGCTCTTGGTGCTACGCAAGGACGACGGCCAGATTTTCGTCACCGATGCGGGTGGCGCCAAGCTGATGGACCCGGTGACCGGCGAATCCGTCGGCGATGCTGGCGGGGCAACGATTGAAAAGCTGAAGATCAAGAATTCCATCCGCCGCAAGATTGCCGCCGCGCTTTCGGGCATGACGCTGCTTGCCAAGGATCGCTCCGTGCGGCTGCAGGCGGCAAGCACGATTTTTGCCAGCGCCGACCCGGCGCAGTTGGAGCCGCTCGACAAGGCGATCGCGCAGGAGATGGACGCTGGCGTCAAGATGCGGATGAACGAGGCGCGTGCGGCGATCCTTTTGACCACATCCAAGGACCAGACCGTGCTGTCGGCATCGATCAACCAGATTGCGGCACGCGGTGATCGTGATGCGTTGCAGGCGTTGAACGCGCAGGTCGGCAAGATTGACGGCGAGGCGGCGACACTTTTGACCAACTCGATCGCCGGCATCAACAATCGTCTGCAAATCTGGAATGCCGGGCAGAACATCTGGTACGGAATTTCGCTCGGCTCGGTGCTGCTGCTCGCAGCCATCGGGCTTGCCATCACCTTCGGCGTGATGGGTGTCATCAACATGGCGCATGGCGAAATGGTGATGCTGGGGGCGTACACCACATTTGTCGTGCAGCAGTTTCTCATCGCCAATGCGCCGGGGCTGATTGAATGGTCGCTGGCGTTTGCATTGCCGTTGGCGTTTCTTGTGGCGGGG
>JANPGC010000088.1:0-1941 GCA_031423755.1 Phyllobacteriaceae bacterium
GACCATGCCGTCAACGTCGCCGTCGAGGCCGATGAACAGGCCGAATTCGGTCTTGTTCTTGACTTCGCCTTCAACGACGGTGCCGTTCGGATGGGTCTTGGCAAAGCTTTCCCAAGGATTGTCGAGGGTCTGCTTGAGGCCGAGAGAGATGCGGCGCTTGACCGGATCAACTTCCAGAACCAGCACATCGACTTCCTGGCTGGTCGACAGGATCTTGCCCGGATGGACGTTCTTCTTGGTCCAGGACATTTCCGAAACGTGGATCAGGCCCTCGATGCCCGGCTCGATTTCGACAAATGCGCCGTAATCGGTGATGTTGGTCACCTTGCCGGTGATCTTCGCGCCGAGCGGATACTTGGAACCGATGGACGACCACGGATCAGACTCGAGCTGCTTCATGCCGAGCGAAATACGATGGGTTTCCTGGTTGATGCGGATGATCTGCACCTTGATCTGCTGACCGATGGTCAGAAGCTCGGACGGGTGGTTGACGCGGCGCCATGCCATGTCGGTGACATGCAGGAGACCGTCAATGCCGCCGAGATCGACGAACGCACCGTAATCGGTGATGTTCTTGACGGTGCCGTCAACGATCTGGCCCTCTTCAAGGTTCTGCACGATTTCCGAACGCTGTTCCGCACGCGACTCTTCAAGCACCGAGCGGCGCGAGACAACGATGTTGCCACGGCGCTTGTCCATCTTGAGGATTTCAAACGGCTGCAGCACATGCATCAGCGGGGAGACGTCGCGGATCGGGCGGATGTCAACTTGGCTGCGCGGCAGGAAGGCGGTGGCGCCATCGAGATCGACGGTAAAGCCGCCCTTGACGACGTTGAAGATCGTGCCTTCGACGCGCTCGCTTTTGGCGAATTTCTCTTCGAGCTTGACCCAGCTCTCTTCACGGCGGGCCTTGTCACGCGACAGGACGGCTTCGCCCAGCGCGTTTTCGATGCGCTCGACATAGATGTCGACCATGACGCCCGGCTTCAGCGAGCCGTCTTTTGCCTGCGCGCCAAATTCCTTCAGCGCCACGCGGCCTTCGACCTTCAGACCGGCGTCGATGACGACCATGTCCTTTTCGATGGCAATGATGCGTCCCTTGACAACCGAGCCTTCGGCCAGATCGTTGGTGACAAATGATTCTTCAAGAAGCGCGGCGAAATCTTCGCGCGTCGGATTGGTTTTGGACATGTAATCTCCCGGGAGCCTTGAACTTGCGCGGCATTCCCTGCCGTCGGACCGTTCAAGACGTGGCACCTTGGTTGGTGTTGCGTTTGCCAAATCAGCCTGTCCGCCCATTCTCGGGCTGAAGCCTTTTTACAAAGGTCCGGTGCAAAGACCGGCTGCTCGGCGGTTAATCTGCTTTCGAAGCCCTGACGCTCTCAATGATCGAAACGGCTGCGGAAAACGCGGCCTCTATACCCATGTTGGATGTATCAAGCAAGTGCGCGTCTTGCGCCGGTTTCAAAGGCGAATCAGCACGGCCCATGTCGCGGGCGTCGCGCTGCTCGATGGCTTCAAGAATGGCCTCATAATCCGCGTCGCCGTTGCGCATCAGCTCTTCGTCAAACCGCCGCTTGGCGCGCACTTCGGCAGACGCCGTGATGTAGAGTTTCACTGTGGCGTCGGGGCAGACCACCGTGCCGATGTCACGCCCGTCGAGCACCGCGCCTGATGGCTGGCGGGCAAATTGGCGCTGCTTTTCGACAAGGATTTTCCGCACTTCGGATATGACAGCCACTTTTGACGCCGCCTCGCCAATTTCGTGCGCGGAAAGTGCCGCACGGTCGAGCATCGAAAGATCGATGGTTTTGGCCGTCCGGGCAGCTGCTTCGTGGTCGTCGAGTGAGAGCCCGGCGTCCAGCATCGCCTTGCCGACGGCGCGGTAGGTCAGGCCGGTATCCAGATGGGGCAATTGATAGCGCGATGCCAACCGGCGCG
>JANPGC010000089.1:0-5290 GCA_031423755.1 Phyllobacteriaceae bacterium
TTGCCCATGCGTTTGGCGTCTGCGGTCATGTCGAGCAGATCATCGGCAATCTGAAACGCCAGCCCGATGGCCGAGCCGAATTCCGCCAGCCGCTCGCGCTCCTGCGGGCTTGAGTTGCCGATCACCGCGCCTGCTTCACACGCAAAGCGGATCAACGCCCCGGTCTTCATCGCCTGCAGGCGGATGATGCCCTCTTCGTCCGGCTTCACACTCTCTGCCTGCAAGTCCAGCGCCTGTCCGCCTGCCATGCCGCCTATGCCAGCCGCGCGGGCGAGCATACGCACCAGTTCGACTTTCACGGTCGGCGCGAGTTCGGTCAGGGGGTCGGCGATGATGTCAAACGCCAGCGTCAACAGGCTGTCTCCAGCCAAAACCGCATGCGCCTCGTCAAAGGCGCGGTGCACGGTTGGCTGGCCACGGCGCAGATCATCGTCGTCCATCGCTGGCAAATCATCATGGATCAGCGAATAGCAGTGGATGCATTCCAGCGCCGCCGCCACGCGCATCGCCGCTTCCCGGTTGCCGTCAAACAGCAGCGCGCTTTCGAGCACCATAAACGGCCGCAGCCGCTTGCCGCCGTTCAGGACGCCGTGGCGCATGGCCGCGAGCAGCCGCTCCGGCCGGTCGATCTCGCCATCCTGCAAATGTCCGGACAACAGGGCGTCAAGCACCGCCTCCACCTCAAGCGCTGCTGCGCCAAGGCGAATGTCAAAATCTGGAATGTCCGTACCGTCACTCATCTTCCGGCCATCGCCCGAAACGGGTGAATGGTCAAGACTTGTGCGCCAAAGCCGATCATCATTGCGCGGCAAGCGAAGGGCGGCTAAGTCAAACCCAAAGTATTGGACGGGCGGCGCATGGTGGACAGCCGGGCAACGGAACAGGACGCGCAGGTGGCGGGCATCGGCAAACTTCGCAGTTACGGCTGGCGCGGCTCAGTGCGCAAAGTCGTCCGCTATGGGCTGATGCTGGCCGCAGTGCCGATTGTGCTGATGATCATCTATATGCTCCCCTTCGTTCATCCGGTTTCGACACTGATGCTCAAGGATCTGGTGACGCTGAAGGGCTACGACCGCCAATGGGTGTCCATTGAAGACATTGCCCCGGTGCTGATCCATTCGGTGATGATGTCGGAGGACGGGCAATATTGCGCCCATTCCGGCGTCGACTGGACGGCGCTCAATCAGGTGATTGACGATGCGATGGACGGAGAAGGTTCGCGCGGCGCGTCCACCATCCCGATGCAGACGGTCAAAAACCTGTTCCTCTGGAACTCGCGCTCGGTCATCCGCAAGGCGGTCGAACTGCCTTATGCGCTTGCCGCAGATCTCATCTGGTCCAAGCGTCGGCTGATGGAAATCTATCTCAACATCGCCGAATGGGGACCGGGCATCTACGGCATCGAGGCGGCGGCGCAGAAGCATTTTAAGACATCAGCCAAAAACCTGTCGGCCCGCCAAGCATCGCTGCTTGCCGTCTCGCTGCCCAATCCGATCCTGCGCAAGCCCGCCAAAGCCTCGCGCGGCCTCATCCGCCTCGCCCGCCTCAACGAACGTCGCGCCGCGCAGGCGGGGGGATATGTGGATTGCGTGACGCCTTAGCTGACTATTTTGTCCACCCCGCTCGCAGGGCAATCGCATATGTGATTTTCAGATGCAGCCAACGCGGAGCCGTCATTCCGGACAAGCGAAGCGCAGATCCGGAATCCAGAGCGCCGAGGTGTGATTTAGAGCCAATTCAGTTTCATTGAGCTTAATTCTGGGCATCGTCGGTCGCCAAGCGCTTCCTTTCGCGGTCGGCGCTCTGGATTCCGGGTTCCGCTTCGCGGCCACGGAAAGACGGAACCGAACGTCGTTTCAGTTAGAAACGATAAGCGACGTCCCCGCGTGGTATTGGCGCGAAGCGACGGATGAGGGGCAGCGCCGAGTCTCGGGAGAGTTTGCCATTATTGTTGACGCAACCCACCAGCGTCGCCCGCAAATCACAGCGCAGTCGATCTTGAGCCACACACAAATTTTTTCACCGCACCGCTGGTCAAATACCGTTCGCGCGTGTATAGGCACCGCACAAATTTCTGAAAATTTGCCGGTTGCCACGCGGTCGATCCGCTTTTTCCGGCTGTAGAGTCAAGATGGAGCCGTCCCATGGCAGTGCCAAAAAGAAAAACTTCGCCGTCCAAGCGCGGCATGCGCCGTTCGGCTGATGCGCTCGTCGCTCCGACCTATGTCGAAGACAAGGCCTCGGGCGAACTGCGCCGTCCGCACCACATCGACCTGAAGACCGGCATGTACCGCGGCCGTCAGGTTCTCGACGTCAAGACCAAGTAATTCCTGCATTCGATTGCAGATATTGAGGCCGGTGCGATGCGCACCGGCCTTTTTGTGTTTGCGCTCGCAGCCATTGTTCAGCCATGATCGCCCGAAACTATTGTGGTGGGGCGTCAGGCAGGCGGGCACATGGAAATTCTGGCGCAAGTCACGGCTTCGGCGATCATCTTTTTTGCGCGCATGATCACGGCTGTGCGCGGCATCTGGGTTGGCATTGAGCCGTCGCGGCGGCAGCGGGTTTATTTTGCCAATCATGTCAGCCATGGCGATTTTATCCTTTTGTGGACTGTTCTGCCCGAGCGGCTGCGGCGCAAGACTCGGCCTGTTGCCGGGTCTGACTATTGGATGAAATCGCCGCTGCGCCAATTCATCGGGCGCGATGTGTTCAAATCGGTTCTGATTGACCGTGATCCGGAAACACGCACGGAAGATCCGGTGGAAAAGATGGCGGCGGCGCTGGATGAGAACGCCTCGCTGATCGTGTTCCCGGAAGGCACGCGCAATTCGGGCGACCAGCCGCTGCTGCCGTTCAAGTCCGGGCTGTTCCATCTGGCGAGCGCGCGGCCATCCGTTGATCTGGTGCCGGTGTGGATCGCCAATCTCAACCGGGTGATGCCCAAGGGCGAGTTTGTGCCCGTGCCGCTGATCTGCACGGTAACCTTTGGCGCGCCGCTGCATGTTGCGCCCGGCGAAAGCAAGGATGATTTCCTCGCCCGCGCCAGCGCGGCGCTCCTGGCGCTGTCGCCGCAGCAGAACGGAGCCGCCTCATGAACGCGCCCTATGCCGATCTGTTCACGCTGCTTGGCGGCCTCGCCGGTGTGCTGATCGCCGCCTCCATCGTCGGCTACATCCTTGAACGCCGTCTGTCGCCGGATGGCTCGAACGCGGTCATCGAAAATCTGAACGACCGCATTTACGCTTGGTGGGCGATGGTGGTGCTGATTGGCCTTGCGCTGATGTTCGGACGCACGGGCGTCGCGCTGCTGTTCGCCTTCGCCTCGTTCGCCGCCTTGCGCGAATTTGTGACGCTGACCAACACCCGCCGCGCTGACCATTGGGCGCTGGCGACAGCGTTTTTCATCGTCTTGCCGCTGCATTATTACTTTATCTGGGCTGGCAGGACCGGCATGTATTCGATCTTCATCCCGGTCTACGCTTTCCTGCTTATGCCGATCATTTCAGCGCTGCGTGGCGACAAGGACCGGTTTCTGGTGCGCATTGCCGAGGTGCAGTGGGCGCTGATGATCTGCGTTTACTGCGCCAGCCACGTTCCGGCGCTGCTGGATCTGAAGATTCCGGGCTATGAGGGCCGCAACATTTTGCTGATTGCGTTCCTCGTGGTGGTCGTGCAGTCGAGCGATGTGCTGCAATATGTCTGGGGCAAACTCGCGGGCAAGACCAAGATCGCGCCGGAACTGTCGCCGTCGAAGACCGTCGAAGGCTTTGTCGGCGGGGCGCTATCGGCAACGCTTATCGGCGCGGCGCTCTCATGGATGACGCCGTTCGGGCCTTTCTATGCCGGGCTTTTGTCGCTGGCGATTGTCGTGATGGGCTTTTTCGGCGGGCTGGTTATGTCGGCAATCAAGCGCGACCGCGGCGTCAAGGACTGGGGCCACATGATTGCCGGGCACGGCGGCTTCATCGACCGGCTTGATTCCGTCGTCTTCTCGGCGCCGATTTTCTACCACCTTGTTCATTACGGCTGGGGCGTTTGATGGCTGAGATCAAAAACCGCCGCCCGCTCGCCAGCCGCCAGACCGGCTGGGCCGCGGCGCTGACCAAGCGGCTGGCCGCGACGTCTGTGACGCCGAACCAGATTTCGATGGCCAGCATGGCGGCAGCGGCCGTTGCTGGCTGCGCCTTCTGGGCCTCGGGCCATGCTGATGGCGTGTCCCGCATTGCGCTTTTGCTCATCGCCGCGCTGTTCTGCCAATTGCGGCTCCTTTGCAATCTCCTCGACGGCATGGTCGCCATTGAGGCCGGCAAGAGCGCTTCAGACGGAGCATTCTGGAACGAGTTCCCGGACCGCGTTGCTGATATTCTCATTCTGGTTGGCGCAGGGCTCGGCGCGTTCCATCCGGCGCTCGGCTGGGCAGCAGCGGCTTTTGCGATGCTCACGGCTTATGTTCGCGAGCACGGCAGGGCCTGCGGTGCGCCAGCAGACTATTCCGGCCCGATGGCAAAACAGCACCGCATGGCGGTAGTGACAGCTGCGGCAGTGATTTCAATTTTCGCGCCGATTTGGAGCGGTTTTGGCGCGGTTTTGGTGATTGCGCTCTGGGTGGTCGCTATCGGCAGCGCCGTCACCGCCATCCGCCGCGCCGCAAGACTGATCACCCATCTTCGCGCTGTTGCCCGCTGAACCGCTGTCCGCTATGCCTTGTGGCTCATTCACACGATTCATGCCAACGGAGTACCACAATGTTCGCAAGCGTCCCCCTGATGGCCGTCTCGTTCATCCTCTACAATCTCGTGGTGTTCGGTTTCGGCGCTGCGGGCGGCGATCCGCTGCAGGGCGAGGTGTTTTCTATGGGCATGATGTCCGGCGGGCGCTTTTCGCTCAACATGGGCGACGGGCTGATCGTCGCCTCGCTGATCCTGCTGTTCTTCGAAATCCTAAAATCGACCCGAACGTCAAACGCATCCGTTCTCGATCATCTGCTGTCGACGGGGGTGTTCATCCTGTTTCTGGTCGAGTTTCTGCTCGTGCCATCAGCAGCGACTGCGGTGTTTTTCATCATCATGGTGATGGCGCTGATCGACGTTATGGCCGGGTTTTCGGTGTCGATCCGCTCGTCGGGTCGGGATATCAATTATAACTAATTGTTTTCATTAGCTTTTCGGATTTTTTCTAGCCTCGGCGCTGCCCCTCATCCGCCCCTATCGGGGCACCTTCTCCCCGCAAACGGCGGGGCGAAGGGGAGCGCCGTCACTGGTGATTGTCCCCTTCGCCCCGCCGTTTG
>JANPGC010000090.1:0-7691 GCA_031423755.1 Phyllobacteriaceae bacterium
CATCTTCTCCCCGCAAAAGTTGCAGGGAGAAGACGGCCTATCGCCGAACATTGAAGATTGTCCGTCTTCTCCCCATGTCTTCCGTGGGGAGAAGATGCCGACAGGCAGATGAGGGGAACACAGCACCCAAGGCCGAAAGACTTATCCCGCTGCATTTGTCCGCCAAGCCATTGATATCATTAACATCACAGCCTTGACAGCGGCACTTCATCCACACGGCCCAAACCAGCCCGATAATCCCCCGGTCATTCAACCCTCAACCGGAGCCCTCGCATTTGGACTGGAACCTCGCCATCACCCGCAACCACGCCCTGCTCTTGGCCATCGTTGCCGAGCTGTTCGCGATGTTGCGGCGTGTTGATGGCGGCGGCGGCGGTCCCCTCTCCGTCGGCTGCGCCGATACCGTGTCAGAGAGGGGACTGCTGCCCGGACAGTCCTTCACGCTCCCGCGCCACCTCTACGCCGCCATCATGCTCATCCTGCGCCCCGCAGAATCTGCCATCCGCAGGCTGATCATCATCGCCGCACGCGGCCTTGTCCTCAAGCCGCGCGCCTCTCGCCCCGTACCGGCGGGCCTCGCATCCTTCGCCTCCAGCAACCCATCGCGGACTCCGAGTTTCCAGCTCATCGACCCGCTCAAGCAATTCGATCCGGACCTGTGGGACCAAAACTTCGACCCGGCAGGATCAATGCAAGAAGTCGAACCCTTCGACGCCGCGCTCGCCCATCACCAGGCCCAGCGCGCTGCACTTCCGGTCAACGCCACGCTACTTCAATCGCCTGCGCGCCATGCGCATTGCGCTCAACGATCTCCCGCGCCAAGCCCGCCGTCTTGCCCGCTGGCGCGCGCAGCGCGATCTGTTGCTCGCCGCCAAGGGCCCCTACCGTCCGATGCGCATGTCCCCGTTCCGCCCCGGCCCGCCGCCCGGATACCGGCGCAAGGACATTCACCAAGTCGATGCGGTGCTGAAGGACGTGCATTATTTTGCGATTGAGGCGTTCAGGAAGCCAAACTCATCGTGAGATGATTGCCAATCTGAAATGCTCCATGATCCGGAAGGCAGCAGCCTGTCCGGCGCTACCGCATTCTCGCAACGCGAGAGCCTGAAAAGTGAAAAGAGCGGCGCAGTGCTGCGCCGCTCCTTGCTCTAGCAATTGTAATCATTGATTACTTCGCAGAAGCCTTGGCCTCGATCTGCTTGGCAGCCTTTTCAGAAAGCCCCGTGATCTCGATCTTGCGCGGCTTGTGTTCCTCGGGAACCTCGCGCTTGAGATCAATGTGCAGAAGGCCATTCTTCAAGGCCGCGCCGCGCACTTCGACATGGTCGGCAAGCTGGAAACGGCGCTCAAACGCGCGTGCTGCAATGCCGCGATAGAGCGTTTCCGCCCCGTCTTCGGCAGTCTCTTCAGCCTTTTCAGCCTTCACGACCAGCGCATTGCGCTGAGCCTCGATCTGGATTTCATCCTCGGAGAAACCCGCCACCGCCATCGTGATCCGATAGGCATTCTCGCCGGTCTTTTCGATGTTGTAGGGCGGATAGGTCTGCGAATTGTCCGGCTGCGCCAGAGAATCGAGCAGGGTGAAAAGCCGGTCGAAGCCGACGGTTGAGCGGTAAAGCGGTGAAAAATCTACGTGACGCATGGTGTCCTCACTCTTGAAGCAACGGGTTGCGATGTGTCCGCCGGGAACCTCCATATCTGGCAGGCCGGGGGCGGCGCGGCCCCATTTTGGCGACCGCAGCAATGAGGTGGTTTCAGCGCTCCAGCTTTTCAAGAGGCCGTCGAATTTTTGAAAATGAACGGCGGATGAACGGCCCCTTCTGAATGCGTTCAGGTGAGGGTTGATAAAACAGCATCATCAAACGGTCGATCAACAATCCCGGCCGGAATGGAGACCAAAATGTTCAAGTCCCTCACAGCCAGCCCTCTTCGCAAATTTGCCCTCGCCACCGTAGCATTGACCATGCTCGCAGGCGCTGCGCCGTCCATGGCTGGCGGCTATGACGATGAGGACGTGATCTATGCCGACCAGCGCGAGGGCTTCATGGAATATGACCGCCCCGAGTATGACCGCCACCGTCCGCTGGTTCGCCCGGCACCGGTGATTGAAGATTATGATGTCATACCGGCCCGCCGCATCGTCCGCCAGCTTCGCCGCCAAGGCTACGGCCAGGTGCAGGAAATCTCGCTGCGCGGCGACACCTACCGCATCATGGCCGTGCGCAACAACGGTGCCTACTTCAAGCTGCGCGTCGATGCCTACTCGGGTGAAATCCTGACGGCAAAGCGCGTTGGCTGGGTCGGCGCTCCGGTGCGCCCGATGCCGCGCCGCAACGCCGATCCGGGCGTGACAATCGAATTTGGTTGGGGTTCGCAAAACTGAACCCACCATCAAGTTCGGTCCGCAAGTAACGTCCCTTCCTTGCGGATCGCTTTGGCCGGAAGCTCTGGAAACAGGGCTTCCGGCTTTTTCCATCTCCACAAATCAACGCCGCAAGCAGGCGTGGTTTTGACCTTCACGGAAGAAGCCGCTAAAGTTCACGCATCGCATTCGTGAGAACCTGATAATCCCCATGCCAGCGCCATTGTTTGAAACCGACGGCAATCCGGTGCCCGAAGGCATAAGCGCCGAATATCTGGACCTGCCCGATGGCAAGAAGCTCCGCTACGCGCTTTATCCGGCATCCGGTCGCCCTCTTCAGGGCACGGTCATCATCCTGCATGGCCGCAACGAGTGCATCGAAAAATACTTTGAGACCATGCAAGACCTGTCCAAACGTGGCTTTGCTTGCGCGACTTTTGACTGGATCGGTCAAGGCGGCTCTGACCGTTTGATCAAGGATCCCATGCGCGGGCACATCACCAATTTTGACCGCTATATTGCTGATTTCAATCAATTCTTCGAAAGTGTCGCGCTGCCAGACTGTCGTGCACCATTTTATATTCTCGCCCATTCAACAGGCTCACTCGTCGCACTGCTGGCAAGCCCGGCCCTCACCAACCGCATCCGCCGCATGGTGCTGGTCTCCCCGCTGCTCTCGCTCACCAATCAGCCCCTAGGCCACAAGCAAATCCGCCGCCTGAGCGGATTCCTTTCGATGATCGGACTTGGATCGATTTACATGTCGGACGGTGCGCGCCCGCGCGAGACACGGCCCTTCAAAAACAACAAGCTGACGTCCGATCCGGTGCGCTACCGCCGCAATTCAGTGATGTTCGAACAGCACCGCGAACTTGGACTTGGCGGCCCGACCGCACGTTGGGTTCACGCTTCCTGCGCGGCCATGGACAAGGTTCTTGATCCTGACTTCAAGGCGCGCATCCAGATACCCACGCTCATCATCGCAGCTGGAGCTGACCAGATCGTCTCAAACGCCGCACTTGAGCGATTCGCCCGGGGCATGCGCTCGACCGCCCTTGTGACAATCGACGGCGGCAGGCATGAATTGCTACAGGAAGCTGACATTTACCGCGAGCAGGTGCTGGCAGCGTTCGATGCTTTTGTGCCAGGTTCAGACGCCGCCTTGGGTTAACCCTCTCCGTGCATGATCGCCATCGCCGCAGCGTGAAGCTCCGGCGTCGCCGCAGCAATAATGTTGCCGCCCTTCTCCGGCCGGGTGCCATCCCAATCGGTAACAATGCCACCAGCCGCCTCAATAATTGGCACCAGCGCGACAATGTCATAAGGCTGCAACGCGGTCTCAATCACCAGATCAATAAAACCCGCTGCCAGCATGCAATAGGCATAGCAATCGCAACCGTAGCGGAACAGCTTGACTTGGCGTTCAACCTCGCCATAGCGCCGCCGCGCATCGCCCTTGAACAAATGCGGCGTCGTCGTGAACAAGGTTGCCTTCGCCAGATCAGTGATCCCGCTCACCTTATTTTCCGCTTCACCCGCATTGGAAACGCGGCGACTTTCGCCATCGAGAGCGTAAAACAATTCACCAGTGAACGGCTGAGCCATCATTCCGGCGACCGCCTTTCCCCTTTCGGTCAATCCCACAAGCGTGCCCCAAACCGGAATGCCCGTGATGAAGGCCCGCGTGCCGTCAATCGGGTCAATGACCCAGACATGATCACGGTCCAGCCCCATCGCGCCATGCTCTTCACCAAGAATACCGTGTGATGGGAACCGCGCTTCAATCAACGACCGAATCGCAACCTCCGCCGCGCGGTCTGCCTCTGTCACCGGGTCAAAGGCTGCAACCCCGCCCTTAACGCCCTTGTCATCAATGCCGCCGCCGGCGCGGAAACGAGGCAAGGTCTGCTCGGCGGCAGCTGCCGCAAGATCGAGGAAAAAGTCGCGGGTCACCGGCATGGAAAACTCCCTGTCGAATCGGTGCCGGACCTATTCGGCCGCCAGCCTCTGGAAGCCGAGATTTGCCCCGACCTCATCGGCGAATGCAAGCGCAAATCGCCCGAGCGCCTGGCGCAACGGCACAAATCCGCTGGTCAGCGTCATCAGCGTCTCATCCATGTAGAGCGCACGGTTGATCTCGATTTGCAGCGCATGCAGGCCGCGCGCCGGCCGGCCATAGTGCTCGGTAATGTAGCCGCCGGCATAAGGCTTGTTGCGCACGACGGAGTAGCCAAGCGACTGGAAAATCTCAACGGCAAGATCAGATATCCACGGCGCAGCACTCACGCCAAAGCGATCACCCAAAATGATATCAGGTGCAATGCCGCGCTCACCCGTGCGCACGCTGGAAGGCATGGAGTGACAGTCAATCAGCACACCGTAACCGAACTCCGCTTGCGTGCGCAAAAGCAATTGTCGCAAGGTCCGGTGGAAGGGCTTGTAAACATGCTCGATCCGCTCAAGCGTCTCGCGCACCGGCAGCCGCCGCGAATAGATATCGATCCCGTCGCCGACAACGCGCGGAATGGAACCTAGGCCGCCTGCCACCCTGGCAGAACCCGTGTTGGCATGCCCGGGAAGCGGCCCGTCAAACATCCGCGGATCAAGTTCATAAGGCTCGCGATTAACATCGACAAAGGCACGCGGAAAGTTGGCAACGTGAAGCGGCAAGCCGCTTTCGACCACATCGGCAAACAGCCCGTCGACATGCAAATCCTCAGAGCGGCGGATTGTCTTGCGATCAAGCCGCGTCTGCATCAGGAAACTTTTCGGATACAATCGCCCCGAATGCGGCGAGTTGAACACAACGCCATGGCTTTGCACTGCCGGTTCAACAACCACAGAAACGGGGAACCCGAAGAAATCTGCCGGAGAATCCAATAACTTGCCCCTTTGTCAGAGCCTGACTCAAGATTCGGTTTGGCGCGTCAAATGGAGCGGTTTTCGAGAACCGGAGCGCAGCGGACATCAAGTCCGTGGGCACCGGAAGCGCAGAAAGCCGTTTCAGTTGGCCGCAAAAGCGAATATTCGGTCAGGCTCTGAAGCAATATTGCCATCTGCCGCCTTGCAAGTCTACGGCCCCCTCGTGCTAACCCTGTCCATGGTGAAGCAAATGGCGTAAATTGGTACACGGCGGTGTTGGCGGTAACCCGATCTTTACCATGTTTGGCAATGATCGGCATGAGAGTCGGGCGAGGCTCTATGAGCACTTTCACCGACGCATTAACGGACAGATGAGAATGAACAGAATATTGCTGGCTGAAGACGACGACGACATGCGCCGCTTCCTTGTGAAGGCGCTGGAAAAGGCCGGCGATTCCGTCAGCCATTTCGACAATGGCGCCAGCGCCTATGAGCGGCTGCGCGAAGAGCCGTTTTCGCTGCTGTTGACAGACATCGTCATGCCGGAAATGGACGGCATTGAACTTGCGCGCCGCGCCACCGAGATCGATCCGGACCTGAAGGTCATGTTCATCACGGGCTTTGCCGCCGTTGCGCTGAACCCGGATTCAAATGCCCCAAAAGACGCCAAAATCCTGTCAAAGCCATTCCATCTGCGCGATCTCGTCAACGAGGTCGAAAAGATGCTGAAAGCCGCGTAAGGCAGACGTGAACGGCTGATTTGCCGATCAAGACGGTTGACGCATAGCCGCACTTGTGGTGTATGCGCCGCACGAATGGGCGTATAGCTCAGCGGGAGAGCACTACATTGACATTGTAGGGGTCACAGGTTCAATCCCTGTTACGCCCACCATTCGTTTCCTTACCTTAGATGTTGCGTTTCACCGGATTAGTCTTTGATATTCGTCATGAAGGCCGATCCAGTACCACACGCAGTCGTCACCTTTACGGACACAAATCGTGCGATGTTCAATTCCAACGCGCGCAGACCAAATATGCCAGACGCTTTTAAAATGCAGTGAAGGGTGGAATGGATTGGTCTATATCAGTCCGAAATTCTTGTCTGCTAGCCTTTGGACGTTTTTTGGCAGCTTTTCGTAAAACTGCCAAAATTCACTGGTCGTAAAATGATTCAAAGCGGATGCGTCTTTCCCGCTTCGTGCTCAGCAAGAGCCTTCGCCGCAAGCCGATCCAGCCGCCCAGCTTTTGCGTCAGCCTCTATTTGTCGATCCCACATGTCCGCCTGTAGCTCGGCAAACCAAGCAGCAAACTTTTTGATCTCTGCTTTCGAGAGGGCGGCAACAGACTGTTCGATTTGCTCAAGTTTGGTCATGATACTAAATACCATTAAATCGCAGAGTCAGCAATTTGGAATGTCGCCAAGGGTTTGGCAAGCGTCTGGCAGGATAGCATTTGAACATCATTGACCCGCGAGCGGCCATACCCCCTTGGCAGCACACAAGCATTTTGGCATTTTCCCGATATATGGGAATACACACGCTGTTCATCCTTACAGACAATCACCTTCGCAGAAAAATCCGATGGAAATTCAAGCCACAAAAATTCCTGACGTCTTCATCCTGACACCCTCAAGGTTTGTGGATGACCGGGGGTTTTTCAGCGAAAGCTGGAACAGTGCGACGATGGCGAAGCACGGGTTCCATGTGGATTTTGTGCAGGACAACCACTCCTTTTCAAAAAGTCGCGGCACCATCCGCGGCCTTCACTATCAGTCGCCACCGCAAGCACAGGCAAAGCTCGTTCGTTGCGGCAGGGGGCGCTTGCTTGATGTGGCGGTGGACATCCGGAACGGCTCGCCGACTTTTGGCAAATGGATCAGCGAAGAGCTGAGCTTTGAAAACGGAAGACAACTCATGATACCGGTTGGCTTCCTTCATGGATTTATCACGCTGGAGCCTGATACGGAGATTATCTACAAATGCTCCAGTCACTATGCCCCGCAATACGATGGCGTGGTGCGCTACGATGATCCGGATATTGGCATTGACTGGGGCATGGATCACGCAGATCTGATCCTGTCAGCCAAAGACAAGGCAGGACCAAGATTGTGCGATGTCACCTCCCCCTTCGACTATGTCGGATAGGCGTATGAAGATTTTGGTAACCGGGGGCGCAGGTTTCATCGGTTCCGCCGTTGTGCGCCGGGCCATCGCGGATGGGCATTCGATAGTCAACGTAGACGCGCTGACCTACGCCTCCTGCCTCAAGAACGTCGAAAGCCCGGCCAACAGTGTGAACTACAAATTTGAGCACGCGGATATCTGCAATCGCGAAAGTCTGGATGAAATATTTTCCGTCCACAAACCGGACGCAGTGATGCATCTGGCCGCCGAGAGTCATGTGGACCGCTCAATCGACGGACCGGGAATTTTCATCCAGACCAATATTGTCGGCACCTTCAATTTGC
>JANPGC010000091.1:0-15154 GCA_031423755.1 Phyllobacteriaceae bacterium
GGAAAAGCGCCTCAAGGCCTATCCGCATCAACTCTCCGGCGGGCAGCGCCAACGCGTCATGATCGCGATGGCGCTCGCCAATGCGCCGAAGCTTCTGATTGCCGACGAGCCGACCACGGCACTCGATGTCACCGTTCAGGCGCAAATCCTTGAACTGCTGGCCAAGCTCAAGTCCGAGCGGAAAATGTCGCTGCTGTTCATCACCCATGACCTTGGCATCGTGCGCAAGATTGCCGACCGCGTCTGCGTCATGACCAAGGGCAAGATCGTCGAGACCGGCCCGGTCGCCGAGATTTTCGCCAATCCGAGCCACGAGTACACCAAGCACCTTCTTGCCGCAGAGCCAAAGGGCCAGCCGCCGCTGCTGGATGAATCCGCACCCATCATTGTCGATGGGCAGGACATCAAGGTCTGGTTCCCTATCAAGCAAGGTTTCCTGCGCCGCACAGTTGATCATGTTAAGGCCGTCAACGGCGTGTCGATGAAAATCCGTGCCGGACAGACGCTTGGTGTGGTCGGCGAATCCGGGTCGGGCAAGACGACGCTCGGGCTGGCGCTGACGCGGATGATTTCCTCCCAAGGGCGCATCGGCTTTGTCGGCAAGGACATCAATGAATTCTCGTTCAAGGACATGCGGCCGCTGCGCAAACAGATGCAGATCGTGTTTCAAGATCCCTATGGTTCCTTGAGCCCGCGCATGTCGGTGGCGGACATTGTCGCTGAGGGACTCTCGATCCACGAGCCGCAACTCAGCGCCAGCGAGCGCGATGCGAAAGTTGTCGATGTGCTGCATGAAGTCGGTCTTGATGCCGAGACCCGCCATCGATACCCGCACGAATTTTCCGGCGGCCAGCGCCAGCGTATCGCCATTGCCCGCGCCATGATCCTGAAGCCCAAATTCGTCATGCTCGATGAGCCGACATCGGCGCTCGACATGAGCGTGCAGGCGCAGGTGGTCGATCTGTTGCGCGACCTGCAGGTCAAGCATGGCCTTGCCTATCTGTTCATTTCGCATGACCTCAAGGTCGTACGGGCGCTAGCCAATGAGCTGATTGTGATGCGCAACGGGGAGGTGGTTGAGCACGGGCCGTCCAAACAGGTGTTTGACCAGCCTCGAACCGATTACACCAAGGCTCTGATGGCAGCGGCCTTCAACATTGCCACCGCGCCGCACGGGGCGGTCAGCGAATGAAAAAGGGCGGCATCCTTCTGGCAGCAACTGGCTGGGACAGCGAACTGTGGTCGCGCATGTTTGCGGAAAGCGCGCCGGGGCGGAAGGTGTTTGTAGATCCCGACGGGCGCACCGATGACAGCATCGAATACGCCATCGTCTGGAAGCAGCCTGCCGGGTCTTTGGCTGGTCTGAAAAATCTCAAGGTGATTTTCTCACTCGGCGCAGGTGTCGATCACGTCTTTCGCGATCCTCACGTTCCGGATGTCCCGATTGTCCGCGTCGTGTCGCATGATCTCACCAACCGGATGAGCGAGTATGTCATCTGGCAGGTGCTCGACCATCACCGCATGGGGCCAAAATACCGGCAGCAGCAGCGCGACAAGGTCTGGCTCGAAGACCGCAGCCAGCCTGCGGCAAAGGACATCACGGTCGGCATGCTGGGGCTCGGGGTTCTCGGCAGTGACGCGGCGCTGAAGCTGAAGGCGATGGGTTTCAACGTCACAGGCTGGAGTCGTTCGGCACATGCCATTGTCGGCATCCAGACATATCACGGCACAGACCAATTGCCGGAGTTTCTGGCGGGCGTGGACATACTCGTCTGCCTGCTGCCGCTGACACCTGCGACAGCGAACACGCTTGCCATGCCGCTGTTTGAGAGGATGACCAAACGAGGCCCGCTCGGCGCGCCCGTGCTGATCAACGCCGGACGCGGCGGCTTGCAGAACGAGGCCGATATTCTGGCCGCGCTGGACGAGGGCGTTTTGTCCGCTGTTTCGCTCGACGTCTTCCAACAGGAGCCGCTGCCAACAGACAGTCCGTTCTGGTCGCATCCAAAAGTCACGCTGACCCCGCATGCAGCGGCGGCGTCAGACCCGTTTGCGTTGGTGAGGCCGATCGTTGACCAGATGGACGCGTTTGACCACGGCGAGCCGTTGAAGAATTTGGTTGATCGCAAGCATCAGTATTGAAGGCTCTTCAAGGCAGGTCACACTGGTGAACCGCCCTGCAAACTCCACGCAGACACACCACACAAAAATAAATCTATCCACCCTGCATTTTCCCAACGCTACAATGCCACCGCGTCAATTCCGACGCGGAAAGGACGGCTGAATGGATTGGACGAGGGCAGTCGAGAGGAACAGCGAGGCGCTGCGCAAGATCGTGGCGGTGATGTTTGCGATGCTGCACAGTGTTGATCGTGGCAGCAGTCCCCTCTCCGTCACGGGCTTCGCCCGCGACACCTCTCCCCGCAAGCGGGGCGAGGTGTCGGCGAAGCCGACGGAGAGGGGACTGCGCGCAGACGCAAATGCAAATCCGACCTTCACCCTCCCATTCCGCCTCTACTGCGCCATCCTCCTCATCCTGCGCCCGGCCGAATCCGCCCTGCGCCGCCTCATCGTCATTGCAGCGCGCGGCCTCATCTTGAAGCCCCCCACCGCGCATCAAACATTGCCAAACTTCCCCGCCTTCGCAGCCTCAAACGCCGCCCGCATCCCGTCCTTCGCACTCCTCGACCCGCTCAAACATTTCTCCCTCCAAGACTTCGACCAAAACGCCAACCCGCATACCAGCTTCTCCAGTTCCTGGGGCGCCAGCGACTTCGCTCCGTCACTCTCGCAACCGGACGAACCCATCAACGCCGCCCTCCTCTTCAGCCGCATGCGCGCCTTGCGGGCCGCGCTCAGCGACATCCCAAAACAAGCCCGCCGCCTCGCAAGATGGCAGGCCCGTCGTGACCTCGCGCTCAAAGCCAAGCGTCCGACCCGCATCTCCATCTTCCGCCCCGGCCTGCCGCCGGGCTGGCGGCAACGGAGCATTCACACGGTTGATGATGTCCTGCGAGAGTGCCACGGTCTGGCGCTGTACTCGGTGAACGGGCCGGATACGGGGTGAGCGCTTCACGCTGCAATGTTGGCAAGTTTGAAAAGGGTGGTTTTGTGCAAAAACTGCCCCGCCATTCGTCATCCACTGCACGTTCGCCGAGGAAAGGAACGTGCCGAACTGACCTACCAGTCTCGCGTCCGCTTTATCTTGTCGGCTTGCGCCCGTTTGCCCATTTTGCCAAATTCGCGGCTCCTCGCGTGGGCTTCGTAGAGCATTTCAGTGTTGTGGCGCTCTTCGCGTTGCAGTTTCTGGAAGCGTTCAAGCCGGTCCGGCTCCAGCGTGCCAGACTTGATTGCCGCTTGCACTGCGCAGCCGGGTTCGCTGGTGTGCTGGCAATTGGTGAAGCGGCACTCTGCGGCCAGTGCGGTGATATCGTCGAACACGGTCTCAATACCGCCCGCGACATCGACCACCTGAATTTCGCGCATGCCCGGCGTGTCGATCAGCCAGCCGCCGGTTTGCATCCGGTGCAGCGAGCGGCCAGATGTCGTGTGCCGTCCGCGCGCGTCGCCTTCGCGAATGCCTTGCGTTTCCTGTATCCGGCTTTCGAGCAGGCTGTTGATGATGGTGGATTTTCCAACACCGGACGAACCCATCAGCGCAACGGTCTGGCCTTTCGCCAGCCATGGCGCGAGGCGCAACATGTCTTCAGGGTTATGCGAATTGATGGATTCAATCAGCAAGTCGTGGCGAATCGTCCGCGCTGCATCAAGAAAAGGGGCAAGATCGTCAACCAGATCGGCCTTGGTTATGATCAGTACAGGCATGACGCTGGCTTCATGGGCCAGCGCCAGATAGCGCTCCAGCCGCGCGACATTGAAATCCATGTTCGCCGACGTGACGATGAACACGGTGTCGACGTTGGCCGCAATCAGTTGCAACCGGTTGGTCTTGCCGGCATTGCGGCGCTTGAACAGGCTTTTGCGCGGATACAGCGCGGCGATGCGATTGGTCTGCGGGTTGACCGCAATCCAGTCGCCGATGGTCGGCCTGCCTTCTTCATCAGACTGCTGCAGACTTTGAGCGATGCGACCGGCAAAATCCGGACCGGCAACGTCAAGTGCGTCGCGGTGCACAGCCATGACGCGGACCGGAATTGTGCCGTCAAATGCCGGGTCAGTTTCTGCGGTCTTGTAAAACTGGGTCCAGCCAAAATCGGCGAGAGTGAAATGGGGCGGTTCGTTTGCGTTCATTGAAGTCATTCCTGAAAACCAGTGGAAACTGCGCCGCTCAAGGCCAAAACCAAGGCGCGCGTTGCGAAGGGCTGACAGGAATGGGGCGGCTCAAAAGAGAGATAAAGGTTCAAGCCGATGCTACCGGGCCAGCCGGGGCGTTTGTTGCAAAGGGCATGAAACACTCCTTCCATGGCTGGCGCTGCGATGCGTTGAAGTTACTTCGGGTTGGACGTCCCGTCAATCAAGGACGCCGGTATGCGAGCGGCAAACCATAAAGATGGCCGATACGGGCCACGGCTTCATCGAAAGGCTCGCGCACGACGCTCATGGTGTGGCCGGAAGCGTGGAGCATGATGGAATCGTTCTCCATCATGGCGACATGGCCTTTCCAGAAAACCAGATCGCCGCGCCGCAGCGGTGGATGGTCATTTCCCTCGCCTATCAGCTCCCCGGTCCCGGCACGAAGCATGTCGCTGTCGCGCGGCAAAGCGTTTGCGCACATGGCATGCGAGAGTTGGACAAGGCCGGAGCAGTCGATCCCGAATGCGCTGCGCCCGCCCCAGAGATAAGGGGTTTCCACAAGCCGCGCCGCGACTGCGACCGGATCACCGGAATGATCTTCAACGCGCCGCGCATGAGAAGCAACAACCGCCTCGCCTGAGCCAAGAAGCAGATAGTGTGTGCCGCGCGTTTCCGCTTCGCCAACCACACACAGCCGCGAACCCATCGACAGTGATGCCGTAACTGGAAACTTCATATCCGGGCCGGGATAAAGAAACGTGCGCGGCACACTTATTATGTGGGTCGCTGTTTCGATTTTCGACGTCAACGCATTGTGCGCCATGTAGCCGACATAGCCATCGCCATCGAGCTGCACCCAGCACCAGCCTTCATGATCTTCAAAGACCTGCGCGGTTTCGCCGCACAGCACTTGCGTATCGACGGCTGCGTCCGGGCTTGGCTCGCGGCGGACGTCGGCAGTAGCTGCGCAGACCTGATTTGCAATGCCGGCAACAAAGACGCCGGCTTCGACTTGGCCGCGCAAGCGCTGATCTGCAAGGTCCGGGCGGTAAGCGTGCAGTCTCCGATCAGGCATGGTCATCGCGGCAACCCTCTCGCCTTGGAAATTACCAGATCGCCGAGGCGCTCGACATAAAGGGCGCCCGAGACAGTTCGTTTGATCAGAACATTGCGCTTGTCCGCCGGGTCACGGTGACGCTCGACCAGCTTCAGCGCGCCCATTGTGTCCAGCGCGCGCGTGATCACCGGCTTGGTCACGCCAAGTCGGGCAGCAAGGCCGCGGATCATGTGCGGCGGGGCCTCGAGATAGACCGTCAGCAGGATCGACATTTGCCGGAACGTCAGGTCAGGCGCATCATCCCGCACCTCGGACAATGCAATGTCGCGCAAGAGTGTGATCGCTTGAAGCGGTTTCATTTCGATGGACATTGGAGAGAATGTAGCCGCAATTCGTTTCGCTTCCGTATCATTCAAGACAAGCGTGACCAAATCAAGTCAGCCGAACCGCCTCTCCAGCACATGAAAGATCGCGCGAATTGCCTGTGCTTCGCCGCCGATGGGACTGTGAGCCTTTTCCACAGGGTTCCAGCCAAAAATGTCAAAGTGGACCCAAGAGCGGGCTGCGCCTGCAAACTTCTTGAGGAACAGCGCTGCTGTCACTGCGCCGGCAAAGCCATCCGTTGTGACATTATTTGTGTCGGCGGTCTTTGAGGACAGCTTCCGCTCATAGGGTGTCCACAATGGCAGCCGCCAAACCGGATCAGCCACGGCGGCCGAGGCTGCGGCAAGTTCCGAAGCGAAGGCCTCATCATCAGTGAAAAATGGCGGAATATCCGGTCCAAGTGCCACGCGCGCCGCGCCAGTCAATGTCGCCATGTCAATGAGCAGGTCTGGGTCTTCCTCGATCGCCAGTGTCAGTGCGTCGGCAAGGATCAAGCGACCTTCCGCGTCCGTGTTGCCAATTTCCACGGTCAAGCCACTTCGGCTCTTGAGTATATCTCCGGGCCTGAAAGCTGTCGCTGATATCGAGTTTTCGACGGCAGGAATGAGAACTCGAAGCCGCACTTTCAGTCCGGACCGCACGATAAGCTGGGCCAGCGCGAGAACATTTGCAGCGCCGCCCATATCCTTCTTCATCAGAAGCATGGAACTCGACGGCTTGATATCGAGGCCGCCCGTATCGAAAGCGACGCCCTTGCCGACGAGCGTCACCGTCGGTGCGGACTTTGGGCCCCAAGAAAAGTCGATCAGCCTTGGCTCTTCGCCTGCCGCGCGGCCTACCGCGTGAATCATCGGAAAGCCACGCTGCAGCGCTGCGCCTTTGATGACTTTCATTTTTGCCTTGCCGGCCTTCGCAATCGCGCGCGCAGCGGCCTCAATCGCATTGGGGCCCATGTCATTGGCAGGCGTGTTTATGAGATCACGCGCGAGGAAGGCTGCTTCCGCAAAATGTATGATCCGGTCCGTATTGGCGCCTTCAGGGCAGGCAAGCGCGATCACTCGTTCTTTGGCCCTTTTGTAGCGTTCAAACCGGTAGCCGCCGAGCAGGAAGCCAAGCGCTGCAAGCTCGGGCTCCGCAGGCGAATTGGCGAAATACCAATTGCCATCGGGCAGCGCCGTGGCGAGCTTTCCAAAAATCAGGCGCTCATCCGGGCCTTCACTGCCGGTTCCGAAAACCGCACCCTCAATCTGCCCGCTATCTGAGGGCATGAGGATCAAGGAGCCAAGCTTTCCATCAAAATCGCAGGACTTCAACCACCTTGCTCCATTGTCAGAAATGCCGTCCGGCAGGAGGTTTGCCGAAGTTGCAAGCCAAACCGGGCGTGCATCGGGCGCTCGCAATCGGGTCAAGAGTGCTGCCATTTCAAAACCTTTCCTGCGACCGCCAAAGCAGCCGTGTTTAACCTTTCATTAGGGTTAACAGAATATTTCTAAAGGCGAAACGCGCGACGCCAAAGCGATTTGAACGGCGCGATACCGAGGTGGAGATACGGGCACATGGCATTGACGCAGCGTTCATATGGTTTGCGCAGTTCAGCTGGGCTCTTGCTCATTTCGGTTACGTTGGCGCTGGGCGGTTGCGCCAATGGCAAGCTGACAACGGGATCCATTTCCCGGGCTCCCTCAGCCAAGTCTCTCGACAACATGAACACCTCACAGCTTGCCAGCTCACGCGCTGCCATCGGCCGTGCATACGAGAAGAACCCGAAGGACAAGGAAGCCGGCATTGCCTATGCGAATGTGCTGCGGATGACAGGGCAGAACGAGCAGGCGCTGGCCGTGATGCGGCAGACGGCGATCTATTTCCCGAATGACCGCGATGTCTTGTCTGCCTACGGCAAGTCGCTTGCCAGCGTCGGACAATTCGAAGCGGCGCTTGATGCCATCCAGCGGGCGCAGCGGCCGGAATATCCGGACTGGAAACTTTTGTCTGCAGAAGGTGCCATTCTTGACCAGCTCGGACGTCCTGAAGAGGCCCGCGACCGCTATCGAAAGGCGCTAGACTTGCAGCCGAATGAGGCCTCGATCCAGTCGAATTTGGGAATGTCCTATTTGTTGCAAGGCGATCTGCGCACTTCGGAGACTTATCTTTCAGCAGCGGCGAAAAGCCCGGGCTCGGACTCGACGGTTCGCCAAAACCTTGCATTGGTAATTGGTCTGCAAGGCCGGTTTGACGAGGCCGAGCGTGTTGCCCGCCAAGAGCTTGCACCGGAACAGGCCGAAGCAAATGTCGCCTACCTTCGCCGCATGCTGGCGCAGCAGGATTCGCTCGGTCAGCTCAAGCAGGAAGATGCCGCCAAGACGAATGGTTAGCGTCTGACCAGTCAATCGGCACAAAAAAAGGTACCTGATTATGGTGCCTTTTCTTTTGTCCGGAATTTGACGCATTTCCGGCGGCTTCGAGACGCCGCCAGACCACCAGGATCAGTTGGCCGAGAGGCCATCCGACTGCTTGGGCTTGTCGCCGAAGATGCCGCCGTTGGCCGATATCGAGATGCCGGCTGGGCCCAGGATGACGATAAACAGCACCGGCAGGAAGAAAAGGATCATCGGAACGGTCAGTTTCGGCGGCAGGGCGGCGGCCTTTTTTTCTGCTTCGTTCAGGCGCATTTCACGGCTTTCCTGCGAAAGGACACGCAGTGCTGTTGCGACTGGCGTGCCGTAGCGTTCGGCCTGAATGAGCGCCTGCGACACGGACTTGACTGAATCGAGACCGGTACGGTTGGCGAGATTCTCGTAGGCCTGACGACGTTCGGGCAGGAATGAGAGTTCGGCGGTGGTCAACACCAGCTCTTCCGCCAACTCGACAGACTGTGAGCCGATTTCGTCCGAAACCTTGCGGAACGCACCTTCCGTTGCAATGCCGGATTCGACGCAGATCAGCATCAAATCAAGAGCATCGGGCCATGCGCGCTGGATTGACTGGCGCCGCTTGGAAACGCGGTTTGAAATGTAGACATTCGGCGCGTAAAAGCCGGCGTAGGCGATGCAGACACAGATGAACCATTTCATCATGGTCGATTGTTCGGCAAAACCGCCCAGCACAAAGACGTAAACCACGGCGCCAAGGAAGGCGATGAAGGGCAGCACAAAGCGCAGGAACAGGAACATGATCAGCGGATTTTGGCCGCGGAAGCCTGCCATGCGCAGGCGGTTCACCGTGTTCTCGTCGGCGAGCGCCTTCTTGAGATCAAGGCCATCGACGATTGCCAAAACGCCCGCCTTCTGGTTGGCTTCCTTGAGACTTGCGCCCTGCCCCTTGCGCCGGCGATCCGCATCGTTGGCAAGTTTTGCGCGCTCGCGCGCCTTGATCGCATCGCGCTCCAGGGCAACGCTCTTCATCCGGCTCTGCAATTCGCCACCGCTCAAGTACGGCATGAGCACGGTGAAGATCGTGGCGAAAACGGCAAGTCCGGTGAGTGCAACGAACAGGAATTGCGGGTCTTTGATGCTGCTCATGAAGGAGGTCATCGGTTCTTCTCCTTACATGTCGAAGTTGATCATCTTCTTCATGACCATGACGCCAATGCTCATCCACGCGAGGCCAATGCCGATAAGCATGTGGCCGGTGTCGGTTGTGAAGAGCAACATCATGTAGTCAGGAGAAGACAGGTAAACGAGCAGGGTGACGATAAACGGCAGAGCGCCGATGATTGCGGCAGAAGCTTTGGCTTCCATCGAAAGCGCGGCGACTTTTGCCTTCATCTTTTTGCGATCACGCAGAACGCGGGAAAGATTGCCCAGTGCTTCAGACAAATTGCCGCCTGCGGCCGACTGGATTTGAATGACGATGCCAAAAAAGTTGGCCTCGGGACACGGCATCGTTTCATAGAGTTTGCCTGCGGCCTCGGGAATGGAAAGCCCGATCTTCTGCTGGTCGAGGATGCGCTGGAATTCGGATTTGACCGGCTCCTTGGCCTCATTGGCAATGAGGCGAAGGCCGTCATTGAGAGGAAGACCGGATTTCACCGCGCGCACAATGATGTCGATGGAGTTGGGAAACTCTTCAAGAAACTTCTTCATGCGCCGCTTGCGGCAGAAGGAAACATACCATCTTGGAAGGCCGATGCCAAAAACCAGAGCAGCGCCTGGAAGCCCGAGGAGCGGACCGCCCGCGAAAAAATAGACAATTGTGGCAACGACGGCCAAAACAGCAGAAATAGTGTAGAATTTTTGCATGTTACCAGCCATGCCTGCCTGCTGCATCTGGATACGCAGTGGCGGCCGCTGGATCATTTTCTCGCGGTTCTTCTGGCGGTCTTCGAGGTCCTTGATATTTTCTTGAACAGCCTTGCGACGCCGGTTTGCGTCCGTCGTCTTCTCTTTGGCAGATCTGGCCAACGTTCTGTCGGTTTCAGACGCCTGAACGGTCTTTAGTCGCTTGCCGGTCCGGTTTTCTTCCTCGATTTTCTGAAAAAGCAAGGCATAGACCAACGCGGCACCGCTAAAACCCGCGAGTGCAATGAAAGCCAGAGTATTCGTGTCCAAGCCAAACATGTACTGTTACCCGTAATGCCCTAGTTGCGGATTTGCTCCATGGAATCCAATGCGTTCGCGAGACGGTTTTCTTCATTGAAGTATCTCGCGCGATCCCAGAAAGCCGGACGTCCAACACCGGTCGAAACATGCTTGCCGATAATCTTGCCGTTGGCGTCTTCGCCTCGCATGTCATAGAGCATCAAGTCTTGCGTAATGATTACGTCGCCTTCCATGCCGATCACTTCCGTGATGTGCGTGATGCGGCGCGAGCCGTCGCGAAGGCGCATGGCCTGGATGATGATATCGACCGAGCCGACGATAATTTCACGAACCGTTTTCTGCGGGAGAGTGAAGCCGCCCATGGCGATCATGGATTCAATACGGTTCAGGCACTCACGCGGAGAGTTGGAATGGATGGTGCCCATTGAACCATCGTGACCGGTGTTCATGGCCTGAAGCAAATCGAACACCTCAGGTCCACGGACTTCGCCGACAATGATGCGTTCGGGACGCATGCGCAGGCAGTTTTTGACCAGATCAGTCATGGTGATCTGACCTTCGCCTTCAAGGTTTGGCGGGCGGGTTTCGAGACGCACGACATGCGGCTGCTGCAGCTGAAGTTCTGCAGAGTCTTCGCAGGTGATGATGCGCTCGTCGCGGTCGATGTAGTTGGTCAGGCAGTTGAGCAGCGTCGTCTTGCCGGAACCGGTGCCGCCGGAGATGACCACATTGCACCGCACCCTGCCGATAATCTGGAGGACGGTCGCGCCTTCCGGCGAGATTGCTCCAAACTTGACCAGTTGGTCGAGTGTAAGCTTGTCCTTCTTGAACTTGCGAATGGTGAGCGCTGCACCATCAATGGCCAGCGGCGGGGCAATGACGTTGACGCGCGAGCCGTCCGGAAGACGCGCGTCGCAGATCGGGCTCGATTCATCGACGCGGCGGCCCACTTGGCTGACGATGCGCTGGCAGATGTTGAGAAGCTGCTGATTGTCGCGGAACCTGATGTTGGTTTCCTGCACCTTGCCGGCAACTTCGATGTAGGTCATCTTTGCGCCGTTGACCATGATGTCGGCGATGTCGTCGCGCGCCAGCAATGGCTCAAGCGGACCATAACCGAGAACATCATTGCAGATGTCTTCGAGCAGTTCTTCCTGTTCGGCAATCGACATGGCGAAGTTTTTGATCGCGATGATGTCGTTGACGATGTCGCGGATTTCTTCGCGTGCCGTGTCGGCGTCGAGTTTGGCAAGCTGGGACAGATCAATGGTGTCAATCAGCGCCGAGAACACTTGCGATTTGGTATCATAGTAATTGTCGCCTTTTTCACGCGCCTGCCGGGGCGTTTGGGAACTGCCTACTGCAACGGCAGGCATTGCAGCCTTGGCCGGCGCCACTGGCGCCGAAGGTTCAGCCGCAGCCGTTGCGGCTCCGGCAGATACGGTTGCGGGCACGGGGCGACTTTCCACCCCAGCCCTGTTGCCGCCATCACTGCCTCTTTTGCCAAACATGTCGTCACCCGGTACTTTTTATGTTCACTTGGAAGTCACGTCTTCGAATTCACGCTTTCTTGAAAATCATGCTTTCTTGGAGCGCAGCTTCGCAATTATCGACTGAAGGCCTGCCTTTTTCTTCGGCCTCACCTCAGTGCGCCCTGTCACGACATGGGCGATTTCATTGATCATCTTTACGATCGCGTGGTTCGCATCCGATTCTGAGAGCATACGGCCATTGTTCGCCGCGCCGCCGAACAGCTGCGGGTCAAATGGAATAATCGCGACCGGCTCGATCCCGAGCGGATCACAGAAGTCGGCCGCAGAAATCTCGGGGC
Source organism: Phyllobacteriaceae bacterium (assembly GCA_031423755.1). Taxonomy (GTDB): domain Bacteria; phylum Pseudomonadota; class Alphaproteobacteria; order Rhizobiales; family Rhizobiaceae; genus JANMEX01. The sequence goes on from JANPGC010000091.1 coordinate 12,065, forward strand.
GCTTTGGAATACCGACCTGATTGAGAATCAGGCGGGGCGAGAAGTCATTCGGCCGGAGTTTGCGAACCAGATCGATGATATTTTTTGTATTGCGCAGGTTTGCAAGTTCAGGGGTTGCCACGATCACAATCTCGTCTGCGCGGGAGAGCGTGGTGCGCATCCAGCCATTCCAGCCGTGCGGCATGTCAAGCACCACAGTCGGAGCGCTGCGCTGCGCGATCTCGATGATCTGCGTGAAGGCATCGGCGTCGAAATCGTAGGTGCGGTCCAGCGTCGATGGCGCTGCCAGAAGTGACAGGCGCTCCGAGCACTGGGCCAGAAGCCGGTCGAGATACACTTCGTCGATGCGCTCTGGCGAAAACACAGCTTCAGCCATTCCTTGGGCAGGGTCTTGGTCGAAGTTGATGTTGGCGGTGCCGAACGGCAGGTCCATATCGGCAATGACAACTTCGTTCTTGAAGAGGTTGGAGATCGTCCAAGCCAGATTGTGCGCAATGGTCGACGAGCCGACGCCGCCTTTGGCTCCGAGGACGGCAATTGACTTGCCAATCGGTGCCGCGTCCGGCGTTACGAATATGCCGGAGATCACAGCGATCACATCGGCCAATGAGACAGGCGCAACCATGTATTCCGAAATGCCTGCCCGGATCAGGTCACGATAGAGCTGCACATCATTGTAGTGCCCGACAACGACAACCTTTGTCGTCGGGTCGCAGACCTCGGCCAGACCTGACAAGTCGGCCATCATCGACTTTGGTTCGGCAGACGTTTCGACAATGATCAAATTGGGGGTGGGATTGGAGTGATAGTATTCGACCGCGCTGACGACGCCGCCGCGTTCCACACGCATATGAGCCCGCGCAAGGCGACGGTCTGCCATCACACGTTCCATCGGCTTGGCAACGGAATCCGTCTCGCAAAATGCCTGTATCGAGATCCGTGGCACCGGGCGAAGTTCCTGCATGGCAGCGATTTCATGCTCGCTTGCGGGATCGAATTCCGGGTCGTGGTCCAAGGCCAGATTGTTCATGTTGTTCACCCTCATACCACCGGTCAATAGTCTACTTCGCTAGCGCCCGGCGTAACCGGCTTTTGATAGGTTTTGATCACTTCGCCGCGTTTGGCCGCATCGACCTGCGTCATCGCCCTCGGGCCAAGCAAATCGGCCGGATTGGCGATCATTGCCGCCAGATTGGTTTGATATGAACAGCCGAAATCAGCGTAATGCTTGTTCTCGGTGTCCTTGGTAAGATCTTCAGGCCACTTGCCGCACTGGTCTGTGGAAGCCGCGAGCGCGCGGTATGCGATGCGGACGGGATTTGCACCGTCTGATCCCGGCGTATAGCCCATGGTAATGATATAACCCGACGGAACGCCGCCCTTGCGCAGCGCGTTTACGATATCGCCGTGCACACGTTTGGCAGCCGCCGCATTGGTGCCGCCTTGTGGCAGCATGATCTGGACCGGACCGGAGCCGTTGGAAATATACTGGGCGACAAATCCCTGGATGACCGACTTTTGCGCCAGCGAAATCCCTTTGTCGCTTGCTCCCACCAACACGTCGAGATGCTCATCCTGTTCGGCGAGCGAAATCGGGTGATTGGTGCGGTAATCATCCGGAATGGACCCCACTTCGATGTGGTGGCGGTTTTGAAAGTAGCCGCAGCCTGGAAGGAACAGCATGGCCGACGCGATGATTGCAAGGCCGACAACGTTTGACTTCGAGCCGGTGGCAACAGCGGGCGCACTGCCCTTGGCGCTGGACTGATTCATCTTTACGCGAGACATCTGGTCTTCTCCGGTCACTTGTAAATGAAGCCGACGACGCCATGGTAGCGGCCGTTCGGAAGTTTGGTTTGCATGGTGCCGTAGACACGGTTGACGCGGCCAAGCAGATAACCGGCGCCATCGGAGGCGGCGTTGAAATTGTCATCCGGCTTGGCGAGCTTGTTGCGGGCGACAGGGCGGACAAGGTACGGTGTCACGATGATGACAAGCTCCGTCTCGTTGCGGACAAAGTCGCGGCTGCGGAACATGGTTCCAAGGATGGGAATGTTCTTTGCGCCCGGATAGCCGTTGATCACCTGTCGAACGTCGTCGCGGACCAGACCTGCAATCATCATCGAGCCGCCGGAAGGCAATTCGATTGTCGTGTCCGCCAGGCGCTTGCGGATCGAGATGATACCGGTGCCGGCCATTTGCACCGAGCCTTCATTGGTCGGCTCTGAGACTGCCGTGCGGACCTTGAGGCTGATGCGGCCGGGAGACAGGACAACCGGCGTGAATTCCAAACCGATGCCGTATTCGACCTTCTGTATTTCGTAAGAATAGACGGTCTGGTTGGTCGTCGAGTCGAGTGTCCGGTTGGCTGTTGTCACAAGGTTGAACTCGCCGCCGACCTTGAAGGTTGCCTTTTCGCCGGAAACGGCCGTCAGCGTTGGTTCAGACAGCGTCTTCATGACGCCGGACTGTTCCATGGCGTTGAGGTAGGTGCGAAGATTAAAGCTTCCAAGGTTTCCTGACAGCACTGCATCGGCAGCGTCGGCCAATCCCTTGCCCAAACCGGGCGATGTGCCGGTAAAGCCGGAGAATCCGATGCCGTTTGAGCCTGAGCCCGAAGCCAGCACATTCATGCCGAGCTGTTTCATCACGTTGCGGCTGATTTCCGCGACTGTGACTTTCAACGTGACCTGATCATCGCCGAGTATCTTGAGAAGGTTGACAATTTTCGACTTCTGCCGGTCTTCGCCGACGCCACCGATGACGATGGAGCCGTTGCCTGCGGACGCAGCGGTGGAGGTGAAGTTGCCTGTCGTCGCTTCGCCGCCGGTGACAAATATTTCAGCCAGAGCCACGGCGCGTGAGGCGTCCTGCGGTGTCTGCACAGTGCCGGTCAGGACGACGTTGTCATTGATGATCTCGGCCTTGATGTCCGAGTCTTCGATAAAGCGCGCGAGGTAAGAATCGAGGCCCGCCACATCGCGTTCGATGGTCAGATCAATCGAGGCGATCTGCTCACCGTTCGGGCCGAAGACGAAAATGTTGGTGTTGCCGACCTGCTTGCCGAAAATATAGATGCGGCGGGCAGTG
>JANPGC010000092.1:0-6454 GCA_031423755.1 Phyllobacteriaceae bacterium
GTTGGTGACATCGGCAAACAGCGTCTGACCGCCTGCGGTCAATCCGTTGGTGTCATAGAACAGGTCGCCGGTGGCGCGGTTGTAGACGATTATGTCGTTGGCATCCTGCGCGGCGAGCGACAGGTCCTTGAACAGGCCCGCTGTCAGCGTGCCGGTCGCCGTCAGCAGCGTGAAGATCGCGTTCTCCAGCTGGATCGTGTCGGCCGGCACGTTGAAGTCCGTGATCGTGTCGTGGTTGGTGGCTGCATTCAGCGCCGTGTTGAACACGAACGTGTCCGCGCCGTTGAGCCCGGTCAGCGTGTCGTTGCCGAGGCCGCCGAGCAGAAAATTCGCCCCGGCATTGCCGATCAAGATATTGTCAAAGGAATTGCCCGTCAGCTTGATGGCGGCAGTGCCGGCATTGTTTGTGGTGGACAGGGTTTCAATTTCCTGGCCCGCGGCCAAAGTGTAGTTGACCGATGCATAGACCCGGTCCGCGCCGCCGCCAACGGCCTCGATGACACGGTCAACCGCGTTGTCGACTGAATAAGTGTCATTGCCGCCCATGCCATACAGGGTGTCAATGCCGCCCCCTCCGTTCAGCACGTTTGCTGCGGCATTACCGACCAAGGCGTTGCCGAACTCATTGCCGGTGAGATTGACCACGCCCAGGCCTGCGGTGTTGTTGGCCGAGAGCACTTCAATCTCTTGCCCTGCAGCCAGTGCGAAGCTTACCGAGGTGTAAATCCTATCAGATCCGTCGCCGGCCGCCTCGAACACCTGATCAAGCGCATTGTCCACGCCATAGGTGTCATTCCCGCCAAGGCCTGACAATGTGTCAGCACCGACGCCGCCGACCAGCACATTTCCCGCAGCATTTCCGGTGATGGCTTGGGCGAACTCGTTGCCAGTGAGATTTATTGCTGCTGCACCGTCTGCGTCGATGGTTTCCAATACCTCGATCTCGTCACCAACCCCCAATGCGTATGTTACGCTTGCCTTGACCCAATCCGCTGCGCCTTGTCCGGAGGACTCAGTTATGGCGTCTCCGGCATTGTCCACAAGATAGGTGTCATTTCCCAATCCTCCGGCCAAGGAATCCGTTCCAGAGCCGCCGTCAAGCGTGTCGATGCCGTCACCGCCAATCAACGTGTCAGTGCCGCCATTACCTTCCAGCCTATCGTCCAGCGCGCCGCCGGTCACCACATCATTGCCCGAACCGCCGAGAAACCACATGCGCTCTATATTGATGATGGTGGTCGAATCCGCCAGCGTGATTTGGGCGGCAGGATTGGCAAGTGAAACCGTCAGGCCAAGGACGCTGCCCGTTCGGTCCAGATACAAATAATCAACGTTGCCGCCGCCATCAATGTGGTCATTGCCTTCATCGGCAGCGACAAACAGGAAGTCGTCGCCAATCCCGCCATTGACGGTGTCGTCGCCTGTGCCTCCGTAAATCTGATCGCTGCCGTCGCCGCCATCCACGGTGTCAACGCCTGCATCGCCCCTGACGTCGTCGTCCGCGCCCCCGCCGTTGACCGTGTCGCCGTCGGAGCCGCCAAGCACGACATCATTGCCGCCGCCTCCATTGAGCGTATCCGCTCCCGCGCCGCCGCGCAGATCGTCGGCCAGTGCGCCGCCCGTCAGGACGTCCGCGCCTGAGCCAGCCTGAAAGTTCAAGCGTTCAATGTTGATGACGGTGGTTGTATCGGCAAGCGTCTGCAGAATGGCTGGAGTTACGAGCGACACGGTCAGCCCAAGCGCCGTCGCACCTCTGTCAATCACAGCCCAATCTGTTCCGGCCCCACCATCGATTGCGTCGAAGCCATCACCGCTGATATTGAAAATAGTATCATTGTCAGCTCCTCCATTGACAACATCGTTGCCGCTGCCGCCGTCAAGGTCATCATCCCCCGCGCCGCCATTGAGCGTGTCGGCGTCAGCCCCACCCCAAAGCCGGTCATTGCCGGCATCGCCATTCAGGCTATCAATGCCCGCACCGCCCACGAGGTCATCCAGGCCATTGCCGCCGTTCAGCGTGTCGTTGTCCTCTTCGCCCCACAACCGGTCATTATCGTCGCCTCCATTGAGGAAATCGACGCCGGTTCCGCCCATGAGATCGTCGTTGCCAGCTCCGCCATACAGCGTGTCGGCAGCGCCTTCGCCCCATATCTGATCATTGCCGTTGCCGGCATGCACTTCATCAGCGCCATCGCCTGCAACAATTTGATCATTGTCATCGACAGGCCCCTCGTCGCCTGCCGCGTTGGTTGCGTCCCAGCCGAAAATGATATCGGCCTCCGGGTTTCCAAAAATGAATTCGCCAATATTCGTACCGTAAATGGTGGCCATGATGTTTCCCGTTTTGAGTCCCAACGCCTGCCGCCCGACCGAGGTGTGCAAGCGGTTTTGCGGCTGAATTGCGGCATGGAGCCGGTTGAGCAACAGGAAGCACGGCAACTCACGTTTGCCAACCCGGGGACGCTGGCAACATTTAATTCAGGATTAACAAGAGCTTAACGGAATGCCATCAACCCGGCGCATACACGCAGGCGGACTTTGGGTCAACCAATCAACTTTCGTTGCCAAACGTTACCCGGCATGCGGGCATGGACTTCAACTCACCACAAAGTCTGCAAACGTCAACGCCGTGCCGTCGGTGACATCGGCAAAGAGCGTCTGTCCGCCTGCTGTCAATCCGTTCGTGTCATAGAAGAGTTCGCCGGTCGTCCGGTTGTAGACAATGACATCGTTGGCATCCTGCGCGGCAAGTGACAGATCTTTGAACAACTCCTGCGCCAGAGCGCCTGTTGCGGTCAGCAGTGTGAAGATAGCATTTTCAAGCCTGATCGAATCATCGGCGACGACAAAATCGGTGATGGCGTCGTGGTTCGCCCCAGCGCTCAAATTCGTGTTGAACACGAAGGTGTCAGCGCCATTCAGCCCGGTCAGCGTGTCGACGCCGTCGCCGCCCAGCAGAAGGTTCGCCCCGGCGTTTCCGATCAATGTATTGTTCAACTGGTTGCCGGTGAGATTGAGCGCGGCAGTTCCGGCGTTGTTGGTGGTGGATAAAATCTCGATCTCCTGGGAGGCAGCCAGCGTGTAACTGCAAGAGGCGTAGACGCGGTCAGTTCCACTGCCCAAGTTTTCGAAGACATAATCCGAGGCGCTGTCCACCAGATAGTTGTCGTTGCCGTCCAGACCGATCAATCGGTCATTGCCGCCGCCGCCAATGAGAATGTTGGAGCCGAAGTTGCCATACACCACATTGTCAAAGGCATTGCCGGTCAAATTGATGGAGGAAGTGCCCGAATTTGAGTCGGTGGAGAGAATTTCGATTTCGCGCCCGGCGGCCAGTGTGTAACTTACCGACGAATAGACGCGGTCCGACCCGCCGCCGACCGCTTCAATGACCAAATCCAGCGCATTGTCCACGCCGTAGGAATCATTGCCGTTAAGCCCGGTCATCATATCGGCGCCAGACCCGCCTATGAGAAAATTCGCGCCGCTGTTGCCAATCAATGCGTTGTTGAAGGCGTTTCCGGTCAGATTGATCGCCCCCGTCCCGGAATTGCTGTTTGTCGAGAGCGTTTCTACCTCCTGACCGGCTGCAAGCGAGTAGCTTACAGAGGCGTAGATACGGTCGACACCGCCGCCGATGGATTCGATAACGGTGTCAAGCGCATTGTCGACGCCGTAACTGTCATTTCCGGCAAGTCCGGTCATCGTGTCAGCGCCGCCACCGCCGATCAGCACGTTGGAGCCGGAGTTGCCAATCAGGGTATTGACCAGCGCGTTGCCGGTCAGGTTGATCGCTGCGGCGCCCGCGTTTGAGTTCGTCGAAAGCGTCTCGACTTCCTGCCCCGCCCCCAAGACGTAGCTGACCGAAGCGTATACCCGATCCATTCCGCCGCCCGCCGCTTCGATCACGCTGTCGAGCGCATTGTCCACCGAATAGGAATCATTGCCGCCAAGCCCTGCCATAGTGTCAGCCGCGCCGCCGCCAATCAGCACATTTGCGCCGGAGTTGCCGGTCAGCGTGTCAGCAAAAGCCGAACCTGTCAGATTTTCAATGTCGATGAATGTGTCATTGCCATTTGCGCCCGAGGACGAGCCGCCGGTATGACCGGAAACCATATTGGTGAGCGTGGCCGTGACAGAACCAGCGGCATTGGTGTAGGCGGCCGTGTCACTGTCAGCGCCTCCATCCAGGATGTCACCGCCGCTGCCTCCATCTAGCGTGTCGTTGCCTGAGTCTCCATAAAGTGTTTCCAATCCTGCGGAGCCAGTGATCCTGTCATCGCCCGCGTTTCCGTGCGTTTCTCCGTTGTCAAGATTTGAATCCGCGTCTGCTGCGGTCATCAGGAAGATGGTGTCGTTTCCGTTGCCGCCCGTGATGAAATCGTAGCCTTCTCCGCCTTCAATGATGTCGTTTCCGTCACCGCCATTGATCGTATCGACCCCGACTCCACCGCTTATCGTGTCGTTGTTTCCTCCGCCGTCCAAAGTGTCATCGCCTTCACCGCCGGTAATCCGGTCTATGAAATTATCGCCAATGATGGTGTCGCCGGCGAAACGCGCGGAATTGCTCACGGACTCACGGACAATGTTATGCACCTGGCCGCCGGAGAAATTCGCGACTGTGTCATTGTAGACAATTGCAACACTCCCCGTCCCAATTGCAGCGACGACAGGATTGTGCGGATTGTCACCGCTGACAGGCGAATCCAGCACATCGCGTTGCGCAAGCACCTGGCCGGTATTGGGATCTACCAGACTTACAAACGTCGTGTTGCCCCTCACTTCGGCGACGGCGAGCATACCGTTCGCGAGGCGCGAGACAGAAGGCTCAATCACGCTGTTGCCGGCCTGGGTAAGATCGAATTTGCCAACGCTGTTTCCGGACGCGTTGAATGTCGCGAGGGTGGTATGCAATTCGCCCGCAGACCATTCGCTGTCCTGGTATACCAAGGCAAACCCGCCGCCGTTCAACGCAGTGATGCTGACGTTTTGGTTGACCGCGCCATTGGTGTCGAACAGTGTGGGAGCCAACACTTCCGTGCCTGATGTCGAGCGGATTGTGAACCAGGTCTCCGTGTCCGTGCCAATGGTTCTTGTCCATGCCACCACGACGTTGCCGCCATCCAATTGCGCCACGCAGGCGCCGGTGTCATTGGCCAGAGAACTGTCGATCGAGAACGCTGACTGAAAAGCGCCATTGTTGCCCCGGACCGAAACGCTGATGTCATTGTCCGTTCCACCAAAGTTGGTTTCGGAAACGATCCAGAATCCGCCCGGCACGCCGGAAAGCGCCATGACATCGGCGTTGGTGCTGCCCGGAAGCCCAAGGTCGATTGCTGAAACAATTTCAGCGCCGGTCACGCTGTCGACGATTTTGAAAATGATTGAATCCGCATCCTGTGCAGCAACAATCAAGTTTCCATCGCTCAATTGGTCTATGGAAGCGTTAGTCCCCGCAAGCGGCGACCATGCCGCAATTTGATTTCCGGCGGCATTGAAGATCAGACCGGTCTGGTTTCCAATACCGGCAATTCCGCCATTCGACAGGCCCGTGATGTCCGGCCCGACATTTGAGACGCCGAAGTCGATGTCCTTTGCTTCGATGTTGCTGTCTTCAAAATTGTAGGTCACCGCCACCGTCATTTTGAAACACTCCTCAAGGGCCAGGCAACATTGCCGCGCAAAAGAAAATAGCCAAATATTGTTCTCCGACAAGCGTCCGAGGCTTGCTGTTTGACGCTCGCCATCTCCGGCAACTGCCGCCCCGCACTCAGCTTACGACAAAATCGGCAAACGTCAGCGCTGTCCCGTCGGTCACATCGGCAAACAGCACGACGCCGCCGGCGGCAAGTCCGTTTGTGTCAATGAACAGATTGCCTGCCGGACGGTTGTAGAGGATCACGTCGTTGGCATCCTGCGCGGCGAGCGACAGGTCCTTGAACAGGCCCGCTGCCAGCGTGTCGGTCGCCGTCAGCAGCGTGAAGATCGCGTTCTCCAGCTGGATCGTGTCGGCTGCAACATTGAAGTCCGTGATGGTGTCATGGTTGGCCGTGCTGGAGAGCGTGGTGTTGAACACGAATGTGTCAGCACCATTAAGGCCTGTCAGCGTGTCGTTGCCGAGGTCGCCGTTGATTGTGTTGCCGGCGGCGTTGCCAATGACGATGTTGTTGAACGCGATGCCCGTCAGGTTGATCAGCGTGACCCCGGCATTGCTGCTGGTGGACAGGGTCTCGATCTCCTGACCGGCAGCGAGCGCATAGCTGACCGAAGCATAGACCCGATCCGCCCCGCCGCCGACCGCCTCGATGACCGTATCGAGCGCGTTGTCAACCGCGTAGCTGTCACTGCCGCCAAGCCCGGTCATGGCGTCAACACCGCCGCCGCCATTGAGCACGTTGGCGCCAAGATTGCCGATCAGCGCGTTGTTGAAGGCGTTGCCGGTCAGATTGATGGC
>JANPGC010000093.1:0-28196 GCA_031423755.1 Phyllobacteriaceae bacterium
CGATAAATCACATGATGAAATATTAATCAGAGACAATTTGCGAATGCACAGGCTTTGTGCGGTGCAAGAAAAATCAGCGTCTGCCTGAATCGTCAGCCAAGTGCCTAAAAACAAAACAAAAACAGAGGATTAAAAGATTACTAACGCGTCACGCGCGTAGTGGCATGGGGTTTGCTTTCATTTTACATAACGAACTTTGTTGCAGTGCACAAAATTGTGTTCTCCATGGAGATACTTGTCGAATGAAACAAAAACTAGTTATTATTGGAAACGGCATGGCACCGGGGCGGATGTTGGAAAATCTGCTTGAAGCATCGCCGGACGCCTACGACGTCACGATTTTCAACGCCGAGCCGCGCGTCAACTATGACCGCATAATGCTCTCGCCGGTGCTGTCGGGCGAAAAGACGTTTGAGGAAATCATCATCCATGGCGATGGCTGGTATATCCAGAACAACATCACACTCTACAAGGGTCACAAGATCGTCGCCATCGACCGCGCGGCTAAGAACGTCACATCTGATCATGGCGTGACAGAGCCGTATGACAAGCTTGTCATTGCCACCGGCTCCAACCCGTTCATCATCCCCGTTCCCGGCGCAAACTTGCCGGGTGTTCTCTCCTACCGCGATCTCGACGATGTGCAGGCGATGGTGCTGGCAGCGCAGGCGCGTTCCAAGGCCATCGTCATCGGCGGTGGCCTGCTGGGTCTGGAAGCGGCTGCGGGTCTCAAGGAACAGGGCATGGATGTCACCGTCATCCATGTCATGCCGACCTTGATGGAGCGGCAGCTCGATGCTTCGGCGGGCTACCTGCTGCAGAAGCAGCTTGAAGACCGTGGCATCAAGGTGATGACCAAGGCCAACACCAAGCAGATCGTCGGTGAAAAGCGTGTCGAAGGCATCGAGCTTGCGGACGGGACGATCATTCCGGCGACGCTTGTGGTCATGGCCGTCGGCATCCGCCCGAACAGCGCGATGGCCAAGGAAGCGGGCATTGAGGTCAACCGCGGCATTGTCGTCACCGACTATATGCAGACCAGCGACCCCGACATTTATTCGCTCGGCGAATGCGCTGAAGTCGGCGGGCAAGTTTATGGGCTTGTAGCTCCGCTCTATGACATGGCGCGCGTGCTGGCGGCGCGTTTGACCGGCGATACCGAGGCTGTGTTCAAGCCTGTCGATACGCCGACCAAGCTGAAGGTCACCGGCATCAACCTGTTCTCGCTCGGCGACTTTGCTGAAGGCGAGGACCGGCAGGAGATCGTGCTGCGCGATGCTGCGGCTGGCGTCTACAAGCGGGTGGTGCTGCGCGACAACAAGATCATCGGAACGGTGCTTTACGGCGAGACCGCTGATGGCGCATGGTTCAATGATCTGAAGAAGAAGCAGACTGACATCACCGAAATGCGCGACACGCTCATCTTCGGTCAGGCCTATCAGGGAGGGTCCCCGCTGGACCCTACGGCGGCCGTTGCAGCATTACCGGATGACGCGGAAATCTGCGGCTGCAACGGCGTTTGCAAGGGCAAGATCACAGGTGCAATCACCGCCAAGGGACTGACGTCGCTTGATGGCGTGCGGGCGCACACCAAGGCGTCGGCTTCTTGCGGTTCGTGCACAGGGCTTGTTGAACAGTTGCTGAAGGTAACGCTCGGCGATTCTTACAATCCAGCCGCTGTGACGCCGATGTGCGGCTGCACGGATCTTGGCCATGATGATGTGCGCCGGCTCATCAAGGCCAAACAGCTCAAGACAATCCCGGCCGTTATGCAGGAGTTGCAATGGAAGACATCGTGCGGCTGCGCCAAGTGTCGACCGGCGCTGAACTATTATCTGGTCTGCGATTATCCAGGCGAATACGCCGACGACTATCAGTCGCGCTTCATCAATGAGCGCGCCCACGCCAATATCCAGAAGGACGGCACCTACTCCGTCGTGCCACGCATGTGGGGCGGGATGACGACCTCTGGCGAATTGCGCGCAATTGCTGACGTGGTGGACAAGTTTGCCATTCCCGCCGTCAAGGTCACCGGCGGCCAGCGCATTGATATGCTGGGCATCAAAAAGGAAGATTTGCCTGCAGTGTGGGCTGATTTGGGCAAGGCCGGGTTTGTCTCCGGACAGGCTTACGCCAAGGGATTGCGCACAGTGAAGACCTGCGTCGGTACCGACTGGTGCCGCTTTGGCACGCAGGATTCGACCGGACTTGGCATCCGCATTGAGAAGTTCATGTGGGGATCATGGACGCCTGCAAAAGTGAAAATGGGAGTGTCGGGATGCCCGCGAAATTGCGCGGAAGCGACATGCAAGGATGTTGGCGTGATCTGTGTGGACAGCGGCTACGAGATCCACTTCGCAGGTGCCGCCGGTCTCGACATCAAGGGCACGGAAGTGCTGGGACTGGTCAGATCAGAGGACGAGGCGCTCGAGCATATCGTGGCACTGACGCAGATGTACCGTGAGCAAGCCCGCTATCTTGAGCGCATCTACAAATGGGCCAAGCGCATCGGCATTGCCGAGATCAAAAAGCAGATCATGGACGATGCCGGCAAGCGGCAGGCCTATTTCGAGCGCTTTGTCTTCAGCCAGAAATTCGCGCAGGTTGATCCATGGTCCGAGCGGGTTTCGGGCGTTGACAAGCATGAGTTCCGCCCTCTGGCGACGCTTACTTTGGAGGCAGCGGAATGAACGCCATGACAAAACACTGGGTTCCCATCGGCAACCTTGAAGACATTCCGCTGCGCGGGGCGCGTTGCGTCAAGAACGGCGACATGACCATCGCGATCTTCCGTACTGCCGACAACAAAGTGTTTGCGATTGAGGACAGATGCCCGCACAAGAACGGGCCGCTCAGCCAAGGTATCGTGCATGACGGATGCGTCACCTGCCCTTTGCATAATTGGGTGATCTCTCTTGAAACCGGCAAGGCGCAGGGCGCGGATGAGGGTGCGACACGGATTTTTCCAATCCGCTTGGATGGCAATGCGATCTTGCTTGGACTTGGTATCGGGCTTGGGACCGGGGCTTGAGGATGACCCCGGAGGTTGGCGTCGTCACCACCAAAACCACGTGCCCCTATTGCGGTGTGGGCTGCGGTGTGCTGGCGACGCCAAGGGCGGACGGAACTGTTGAAATCAAGGGCGATCCTGACCATCCGGCGAACTTCGGGCGCTTGTGCTCCAAGGGTTCGGCGTTGGGCGAAACGATGGCGCTTGATGAACGTCTGCTTTACCCCGAGATTGAAAACAACCAGGTCGGCTGGGGCGAGGCGCTTGATCTGGTGGCGGCAAAATTCTCTGAGGCCATCCGCGATTTTGGTCCTGACAGCGTGGCCTTTTATGCTTCGGGCCAGATGCTGACCGAGGACTATTACGCCGCCAACAAGCTGATGAAGGGCTTCATCGGCACGGCCAACATCGATACCAACTCGCGGCTGTGCATGGCGTCCTCTGTTGCCGGTCACAAGCGGGCGTTCGGGTCGGATACTGTGCCTGGCACTTACGAAGATCTGGAACTGGCTGATCTCATTGTGCTGGTCGGCTCCAATCTCGCGTGGTGCCATCCGGTGCTTTACCAGCGCATTGCTGCGGCCAAAGAGCTCCGCCCGCAGATGAAGATCGTTCTCATCGACCCGCGCCGGACCATGAGTGCAGACATTGCAGACTTGCATTTGCCGATCAAACCGGATGGAGATGTGGCGTTGTTTTTGGGGCTGCTTGGCCATCTGGCGGCAGCCGGGAAGACCGACCGGCGTTACGTTGAGAACTACGTTTCGGGAATGGATGAGGCTGTCGCCGCTGCGCCACGTTTTGCAGACTTGTTGGCACTCACCGGACTTGCGTCCGAAGCGCTTGCCCAGTTTTTCGATCTTTTCGCCAACACCGAGAAAGCCGTTACGGTATTCAGTCAAGGCGTAAACCAGTCTGCCTCTGGGACCGACAAGGTCAACGCGATCATCAGTTGCCATTTGGCTACGGGCCGTATCGGCAGACCGGGCATGGGACCGTTTTCTGTGACCGGCCAGCCAAATGCGATGGGTGGGCGGGAGGTTGGCGGGCTCGCCAATATGCTTGCAGCACACATGGACATCGAGAACGTCCGGCATCGCGACATCGTGCAGACCTTCTGGAATGCGCCAACAATCGCGACCAAGCCTGGCCTCAAGGCCGTGGACATGTTCAAGGCTGTGGCAGACGGGCGCATCAAGGCGCTTTGGATCATGGCGACCAACCCGGTGGATTCGCTGCCGGACGCGGACGCGGTGCGAGAAGCGATCAAGGCTTGTCCATTTGTTGTCGTCTCCGATGTTTCTGCGCGAACCGACACAATTGTCCACGCCACAGTGAAGCTGCCTGCCGCCGCCTGGGGCGAGAAGGACGGCACGGTCACCAACTCCGAGCGCCGAATTTCGCGCCAGCGCGGATTTCTCGAATTACCCGGCGATGCGCGGCCGGACTGGTGGCATGTGGCAGAAGTTGCCAAGCGCATGGGACATGTCGCGGCGTTCGACTGGCATCGCCCATCAGAGATATTTGCCGAGCATGCGGCGCTTTCCGGTGTCGAAAACCATGGAGCGCGTGATTTTGACATTTCCGCACATGCTTCCATTTCGCCTGCCGGATATGATGGGTTGCGCCCGTTTCAATGGCCCCTGCCCGCCGGTGCAGCATCGACGACGGGTGAGCGCTTTTTTGCGAACGGCAACTTTTTTACCGCCGACCGCAAGGCCCGCGCTGTTGCGGTCGCTCTGCCGATGCAAACTGTGGCATCGCAAGACTATCCTTTCACCCTCAACACCGGGCGCATCCGCGACCAGTGGCACACCATGACGCGCACCGGCCAGAGCCCGCGACTGTCGCAGCATATGGCTGAACCATTCTGCGAAATTCATCCGTCGGATGCTGCGCGATTGGGCATTTCGGATGCGTCACTGGTTGAAGTCGAAAATCAATTTGGGCGGGCAGTTCTGCGTGCACTCATCACGCTGCGCCAGCAGATTGGCTCGGTGTTCGTACCGATGCACTGGAGCGGCGAATATGCGTCAGCAGCGCGCATCGATACGCTGGTTGCGCCGGTGGTCGATCCGGTGTCCGGCCAACCTGCGTCCAAGAATGTTCCGGTTGCCGTCCGCCCCTTTGCTGCTGCGCAGTTCGGATTTGCGGTGCTGTCCGAGCGTCCCGCCGAAATCAACGCGGCCTATTGGGCAGTGGCCAAGGCCATTGACGGCTGGCGGGTGGAGTTGGCTTTCGAGACACCAGTCGAAGATCTTGATGCTTTTGCGCGCCTGCTGTTTGGCTCCGTTGAGAACGACCAGACAATCAGCTACCGCGACGCGGCCAGCGGGCAAGAACGCGTGGCGGCATTTGCCGGAACAAGGTTGCGCGGCGCGCTGTTCCTCGGCCCGCAGCCTGTTGCTGTCTCGCGCACGATGCTTGCCAATGAGCTGAAGTCCGAGTTTGCAGACCCTCGAGAACGCTTCCGCATCATTGCCGGAAAGCCGGGTGCCGCGCAGCCGGACAAGGGCGCGATTGTCTGCTCGTGCTTTTCGGTCGGCGCAAACGAAATCAACGCTGTCATCCGTTCCGGCCAATGCTGCACGGTCGCATCCGTTGGTGATGTGTTGAAAGCTGGAAACAATTGCGGCTCGTGCCGCGCCGAAATCGGGAGCATGATCCATGCCCATCAACCCATCGCAGCAGAATAGGCGCGGACCAGCCGCATCCGCGCGCATCGGCGCTCTGGCGACGCTGCCGGTGTTTTTCGATCTCAAGGACAAGCCTGTGCTGCTGATTGGCGGCACGGAAGCGGCGGCTTGGAAGGCAGAACTGCTGGCCGCGACGGGCGCAAATGTCGAAGTGCATGCGCCGGATTTTTGCGCCGGAATGCAGGAGCTTGCTGCACGAACGGACTTGAACGGGCGGATCGTCCTCGTTGCGCAGCCATGGTCGATCAAGGCGCTTTCCGGCAAGGTGCTCGTCGTCGGCGACGCGGAGAGCGAAGGCGAGGCAAAAGCGATATTCTGCGCTGCAAGGGCTGCTGGCGTTCCGGTGAATGTGATCGATAAGCCCGCTTATTGCACGTTCAAATTCGGAACCATCGTCAACCGTTCGCCGGTCGTTATCGGCATCTCCACGGATGGGGCCGCGCCTGTGCTTGGTCAAGCCATCCGCACGCGCATCGAGGCGCTGCTTCCAGCGTCGCTGGCGCAATGGGCACAGTTGGCGCAGGACATCCGAATGATTGTTTTGCAGCGCCTTGCCACCGGTCCCGAGCGCCGACGGTTCTGGTCGAGGTTTGCCAATCTTGCATTCGGGCCTTTCTCTGAACCGGACTTGTGGCAGACAGATTTGACCGGTACCGCTTCCGGGCGTGTGACCATCTTGAAGGCCCCGCATCGCGATCCCGGTCATTTGACATTGAACGCCGTGCGGCAGTTGCAGGGCGCGGATGCGATCTACTTCGATTGTCGGGTCGAACCAGCGGTGCTGGATCATGCACGGCGCGAGGCCGCGCGGCACAGTTTGGAGAGTGCGCGCGCTGCGCCGCTGGGCGGAATTGCAGAGGCGATCCAGCTGTCCGTAGACCGGGGCGAGCATGTCGTGCTTGTCCGCGCTGGCGGGCAAGTTGGCAAGACATCCGTGGATCGACTCGCGGACCAACTGGAGACTATGGGCGTCGCGATTTGCAAGGGCGGCGGCGTGGCGGCGGCGCCGAAACGCTCGACAGATGTCAGTCGGCCAGCGCGCCCGCAGCAACGTGGCATCGATCATTCCCTGCAGGGATGATTGGCTGCGCAATGCCGAAGATCCGTGATACGACGATTGCCATCAACGACAGAGGTGGCCAGTCATGCGAAGCGAGCTTGCGATTTTCAGTCTTGATACCGGAACTGTCACTTCTGTCCTGAAGAGTGATCTTCACATTGAGGCCCCGAATTGGTCCCCCAATGGCGAATTTCTTGTCATCAATGGTGGCGGGCAGCTTTTCCGCGTTGATTTGAAAACGCCAGGGATGGTCATGATCGACACTGGCTTTGCCAGCCATTGCAACAATGACCATGGCATATCACCAGACGGCACGATGCTGGTGATCAGCGATTCAGGCGAGCCTGCCGGAAGCCGGATTTACACGCTGCCCATCGGAGGAGGCAAGCCGCGCCTGGCGCAAGGCGCGTCACCATCCTACTGGCATGGCTGGTCGCCGGACGGGAAAACACTTGCCTACGTCGCCAAGCGCGCCTCCACATTTCAGGTCTTCACCTGTCCGGTTGACGGCGGCGATGAAACGCAGGTTACGTTTGATTTCGACCATTGCGACGGGCCGGACTATTCATCCGATGGGCAATGGATATGGTTCAACGGCGAGAAGGCCGGATCGGTTCAGCTTTGGCGCGTGCATCCGGATGGAAGCGGGCTTCAACAGATGACCAATGACGAACGGGTCAACTGGTTTCCGCATCCGTCACCTGACGGAAAACACATATTGTATCTCGCCTACGAGGGCGGCACGAACGGTCATCCTGCGGATCGCAACGTCGAATTGCGGCTGATGCCATCGTCCGGCGGAGCGGCGCGTGCGCTGCTCTTGCTCAATGGCGGACAGGGCACGATCAATGTGCCGTGTTGGTCGCCGGACAGCCGGGAGTTTGCGTTTGTCCGCTATGCGCCTATGACATGATCAGGCCGCCATCGACGTTGATGGTCTGCCCAGTGATGTACGACGCGTCGTTTGAGGCGAGGAATGCGACGAGGCCCGAAACATCTTCGCCGGAACCGGCGCGGGCCATCGGGATGTTTTTGACCCACTCGGCCATCAACTCGCCCGGCTTATAGTCGCCCATCAATTTGCCCCACGCCGCGTCATTGTAGGCCCACATGTCGGTATCGATAATGCCGGGGCAGATGGCGTTGACAGTAATGTTTTCCTTGGCGACTTCCTTGGCAAGGCTCTGGGTAATGCCGACAACGCCAAACTTTGAGGCTGCATAGTGCGGCGTGAAGATGAAGCCTTGCCGCGCCTGGCCAGACGCGGTGTTGATCAACCGCCCGCCGCGACCGTGCCTTCGCATGCGAATGATGGCCTCTTGGCAGCACAGGAAAACGCCCTTGGTGTTGACGTCCATGACCTTGTCCCACTCGGCCTCGGTCATATCCTCGATGCGGGCGATGGTGATCACGCCAGCATTCTGTATGGAGATATCAACGCTGCCGAACTTGTCTTCGGCCAGATCATAGAGCCGTTTGACGTCGTCTTTCTTCGTGACATCCATGCGAATATACGCAACCTTTGCACCCGATTTCTCGAGCGTTGCGGCGACGTCTTCCACCTTGGCGTCTATCGCCGAGACGACAATGCTCGCGCCTTCAGCGGCAAAACGCTTGGCCATCGCCGCACCAATGCCACCGGACGCGCCGGTGATGACGACCGTTTTGCCGTCGAGACGTCCAGTCATTCAAATCTCCTTACCAGCAGACAAATCCGCCATCGACGATCAGATCGTGGCCGGTGATGAAACTTGACGCGTCGCTTGCCAGAAATACGGCGGGACCAGCCATTTCTTCCGGCTCGGCAATGCGCTGCATTGGCGTTGTGGCAGCAAATTCCTTAAGCTGTTCTGCAACTTCCGGGCGCTTGTTCATGGGCGTCAGCGTGTAGCCGGGGCTGATGACGTTGACGCGCACATTGCGGTCCGCCCACTCCATGGCAAAGCTCTTCGACATGTGAATGACGGCTGCCTTGGACGAATTGTAGTGTGCCTGATTGAGGCCGCGGTTGACAATAGTGCCGGACATCGAGGCGATGTTGATAATCGAGCCACGCTTGCGAGGCAGCATCACCTTGGCTTCGGCCTGACAGGACAGAAACACGCCGGTGACATTCACGTCATAGAGGTTTTGCCATTGGGCAAGGCTCATCTCCTCGCTCGGCGCGGAGCTGGCAATGCCGGCATTGTTGACGGCAATTTCCAAAGGCCCAAGGTCGCGCTCGATTTGTGAAACGGCGAACGCGACTGCATCAGGCTCGTTGACCGAGCCTTCAAGCACCAAGGCCCGGCGGCCGAGTTTGCGCACAGCGTCAGCCGTGACATCCAGCCCGCCTTTGGAATTGTGTCCAAAGCAAGCAACGTCCGCGCCAGCTTCCGCAAGGCCGATGGCGATCGACTGGCCGATGCCGGACCCCGCGCCTGTCACCAGCGCCACGCGCCCGGTAAGATCAAAATTCCTGTTTGTGTTTGACATGATGGCGTTCCTTGAATTCAGGTGCATTAGGCCGTGGCAAGTTCCATGACGGTCACATCACTTGCCTGACTGCGATCCAATATACCGGCCTGGCGACCATGCGCCATAACCATGATCCGGTGGGACACGCCCAAAACTTCCTCCAAATCGGAGCTGACCACAATCACACTGCGGCCCTCGGCGGCCAGATCGCGGATGATTTCATAGATCGACGAACGGGCACCGACGTCAATTCCCCGTGTCGGCTCGTCAAGAACGACAACTCTTGGATTGCGGGCGAGCCACTTGGCCAGAACAATTTTCTGCTGATTGCCGCCAGACATTTCACTGGCTTTCTGGTGTCCGCGTCCCTTGACGCCCAGGCGCTTGATGTTGACGGCGGCGAGATCACGCAAGCGACGCGCAATTACAAACCCGCTCGGGCCAAGTTCATCCGGATTGCAATAGCCGATATTCTCGGCGATTGAATGTTCAAGCACAAGGCCATGAAGCTTGCGATCTTCCGGCACCAGGATGATGCCACAATCGATGGCTTGTGATGGTTGACGCGGCGTGATTTCCTTGCCGTCGAGCAACACCTCGCCTGCGGACACCGGATCGGCACCGGTTATGGCGCGGACAAGTTCCGTCCGACCCGCCCCGACGAGGCCCGCGATGCCGAAAATTTCGCCCTTGCGCACGGCAAAACTAATATCGCGAAAGTCCCCTGCTGCAGATGTCAGGCCGCGAACCTCGAGCGTCACATTCTCCTGCGCTTCCGGCATTTTCGGGAACATGCGCTCTAGAGACCGTCCGACCATTGCCTCAACAATGTTGCGCACCGGCACCCTGCCGCTGTCGAACTCCTGCACTTTCGATCCGTCCCGCATCACCACGATACGATCGGCGATCTGCCGGATTTCTTCCAGCCGATGCGAAATGTAGATGATCCCGACGCCTTCGGCCTTGAGGCGCTCTATCTGGCGAAACAGCAGCTGCGTCTCATCACCACCAAGCGCGGCGGTTGGCTCGTCGAGTATCAGCAGCCTGGCATTCAATGTCAGTGCCTTGGCAATCTCGATCAGCTGCTGGTTTGCGGTCGACAGGCCGCCGACCTTGCGGCGCGGCGAAATGTTCAGGCCCAATCTCTGCAGACCGGCGTGGGCGCGCTCTTCCATCGCGGGCCGATCGATCCGTCCGCCCTTGGTCAGATAGCGACCAACAAAAACATTCTCAGCAATCGACAGATGCGGAAGCAGGCGCAATTCCTGATGAATGAGCCCGACGCCTTGATCCAAGGCTTCTTTGGGGTTGGCAGGTGAGTAATTCTGCCCCTGCCAAGTCATTGTGCCTGCAGAGGGTTGGATTGAACCGGCTATGATGCCGGAAAGCGTGGACTTTCCGGCACCGTTTTCGCCCAGGAGCGCGACGACCTCACCTGCACAGACCTCAAAATCCACGCCGTGCAAAACGGCAACCGGACCGTAGGATTTGCGGACGTCTTTGAGAACAAGTATCGGAGCGCGCGTGGTCATTGTTCTTACGGATGCTCGGTGAGGTAACCGCCAGCCTTGTCGCATGGCGTCAGGACGGCTTCCGAAACCTGGCTGGCCTCAACCTTTTGACCAGCGGCGACTGCGAGCGCCGAGTCAACTGCCAGCTTGCCCATTTTGCGGGTGCTTTGCGTTGCCGTGACAGTGAACGGGCCTGAGCATTTTGACAGATATTCAAGCGCCGACATGTCGCCGTCATAGCCGCCGATAACGACTTGTGACGCAAGGTTGGCACCTTCCACTGCCTTGGCCGCGCCCATCGCGATGCCATCAGCCTGACCAAAGATGATCTTCAGATCGGGATGAGCCTGAAGCAGGTTCTGGGCGATGGAAAAGCCTTCGTCAGCCGACCATGCGTTTGTCCATTGTTCATCAACCAGTTTGACATTCGGGCTCTCGCCGATGGCCTGCATGCAGCCCTTGGTGCGATCAACTTCGGGCGTTGTGCCCTTCTGGCCGTGAATGATGGCCATGTTGCCTGCGCCACCTGCTTTCTCGATGATGTATTTGCAAACTTCGTACGAAGACTTCACACCCTCGCCGCCGATGAACGTGTCGCCCGGCTCGCCTTCGGGGAAGCGGTCTACATTTATCACAGGGATTTTTGCCTCACGCGCCAAGCGCGTCGGCACGGCAGCTGCCGCGGCACCGGCTGGAATGTAGATAAAGGCGTCGATGCCTTGTGTCAGAAGATCCTGAACCTGGCTCACTTGGGTGTTCGTGTCGTTCTTGGCGTCGACAACAACCACTTCGATGCCTTTTTCCTTGGCGTAGTTTTCCACGCCGATCTTGATCTGGTTGAAAAAGTCGGCCTGCAGGTTGGGAACGGCAAGGCCGATTTTCTTGACCTCGGCTGCCGAAAGCGCTCCCGACAGCGAAAGCGTCAACGCCGTGGCTGCCAGCAATATTTTACCCGATTTCATTGTATCCTCCACATTTGCGCGGACTCCTGTTGTTTCGGAACCCGCTTGTTTTGGCCTGCCACGGGGCAGACCTTTCTTTCCAGGGCCAAGGGCCCAGCGAAATTTCAGCTCCTCTTTCGGAGCGTTTCTGCGGCGACCGCCAACAGGATGACGAGCCCGATTACGACCTGTTGCACGAACGGCGACACCGACAAGAGATTGAGACCGTTGCGCAAGACACCGATAATGAGCACGCCAATAATTGTGCCCCCGATTCCGCCGGTTCCACCCGATAGGGACGTCCCGCCAATCACGACTGCGGCAATTGCATCCAGCTCGTAGGAAGTGCCAAGAAACGGCTGCGCTGAATCGAGCCGCGCTGCCAGTACGATGCCGGAGACGCCGGCAAGGAAACTGCAAATGGTGTAAACCATGATGGTCATGCGGTTGACGTTTATCCCCGCCAGACGGGCAACTTCCGCATTGCCGCCAATCGCATAAAGCGAGCGGCCACCAAACCGGTAGCGCAGGTAGAGGAGTGCTATGATGAATACGACCAGCATAATCGCCACGGTCGTGGACACAAAGCCGCCATAACGCGTTATCGCCGCGAGGTTTAGCCATGCCGGAAAGCCAGTGAGCTGCTGCCCATTGGTTATCATGTTGGCAATTCCGCGCGCGATTGACATCATCGCCAGCGTCGCGATGAAGGCCGGAACGTTGAATTTTGTAACCAAAACGCCTGCGATGAAACCGTTGGTCGATGCAGCGGCAAGTGCAAGGGGTATGGCCAGATACATCGGGACGCCGAGTTCGATATTGAGGTAACCCAAGACCATCATTGCGAGGGCCAGCACCGAGCCTACCGCCAGATCAATGCCCCCGATAAGAATGACGTAAGTCATTCCGACGGCCATGATTCCAAGAACGGTGATCTGGTCAAGAACGTTGAGGAGGTTGCGCAGGGACAAAAACTTGTCCGTTGCGAAGGTAAGAAAAAGACAGAGCAATATCAAGCCGACAAGCGGACCGGTCGCACCGCTGAGCATTTTCAAAACGCTGCGCTTTTCGCTGATCGGGCCTGAGGCTGATTTGTCTCCGACTGTACTCAACACCACACCTCCCAAGTGTCAACAGGCTGTAATTTTTTGCTTCTTAGTGTAAGTTTGTTCAATAAACGCAGAAATCTTTTCAATGTCAACTGACGATTTCTCAAAATTGCAGACTATGAGAGCGAGGTCGAAACCTCGGAATTCGGCGTATTTTTGCAATGCGACTAGTTTTTTGTGCAACGCAAAAAGACATTTTTGCACTGCAAAAAGCAGAAGCAGCGATCAGCGCGCATTCACACGTCATCGCACCGAACTGGACGCAAATCGGATCCACTCGGGTAGAAAGCGTGATTTCATTGAAATTTATTGTTGACGAAATTAATTTTGTTCATAACATTAAAACAGCACATTGGACTGGCCCTTTCGCCGTCCTGGAGGATTTTGCACATGGCACACCCCTATTTTGTTGAAGAACTTTTGGCGCGCGCCAAGGAAAAAGGTCCGGTTACAATCGGACTTGCGGGCGCCGGGCAAATGGGCACTGACATTATCGTGCAAGTCGCGTTGATGCCCGGTCTTCGCATTGGGGCCATTGCAGAGGTTCGCACCCAAACTGCCATTGACGGTGTGTTGCTCTCCGGCCGGGACCGTGGAGACATCGTTATTGCCGCCAATGCGAACGCGATTGATGCAGCCATCGAATCTGGCAAGATTGCCGTCACTGACAATTTGAATGCGCTGGCACAGGCCGGACGCATTGACGTGATTATCGATGCCACCGGCAATCCGAATATCGGCACACTTTTCGCGCTTGAGGTCATGAAGAATGGCAAACACATTGTCATGCTCAATGTTGAGGCGGACATCACGATCGGACGTTTCCTGAAAGAAGAAGCGCGCAAGGCCGGGGTTATCTACACCGGCGCGGCGGGCGATGAGCCCGCTTGCACACTCGAGATCATCGGTTTTGCGCGCAGCCTTGGAATGAAAGTGATCGCGGCAGGCAAGGGCAAGAACAATCCGCTGAAGATTGACGCCATGCCTGCCGACTATGAGAAGGAGGCCAATGAACGCAACATGAATGCCCGCATGCTGGTTGAGTTTGTTGACGGTTCGAAAACCGCCATCGAAATGGTTGCCATTGCCAATGCCACCGGTCTTGTTCCGGATGTGCCGGGGATGCACGGCCCGACTGCAACACTTGAAGAGTTGGCCGGTGTTCTTTGTCCAAAGGAAGACGGCGGTATTCTCAACAAGAAGGGCGTTGTGGATTACTCCATCGGCAAGGGCGTTGCTCCCGGTGTGTTCTGCATTGTCGAAACACAGCATCCGCGCGTTTTGGAGCGGATGATAGACTTGAAAGTCGGTAAAGGGCCCTATTTCACTATTTACAGGCCGTATCATCTCACATCGCTGGAAGTGCCGCTGTCAGCCGCCCGGGCTGTTGTGCACAAGACCGCCGATATGGTGCCGCTTGATCATCCTGTTGCCGAGGCGGTGGCCGTTGCCAAGCGGGATCTCAATCCGGGCGACACACTTGGCATGATCGGCGAAAGCGATTATCGCGGCCATGCAGTGACTTGGCAGGATGCGCGCCACAAAGGCATGGTGCCGCTTGGCATTGCGGAAAAGGCCAAGGTGATGAAGCCGATCAAAACAGGCGAGTTGCTCACCTACGAAAACTGCGTGCCGGATGATACGCTTGTCGTTACCCAAATCCGCCGCCGCCTCGATCAGGCTGATGCCCGCTTTATGGACAGCAGCGTCACCTGACCCTACAACCGACGCACGGGAGGCGCTGTGCATGCAGGACCTGATTATCGGCGTCGATGCGTCTACGACGGCAGTGAAGGCAATCGCCTTTACGCGCACCGGCGAAGCATTGATGGAAAGCCGCTCCACGTACCCCTTGCTTACACCCCATCCGGGTCATTACGAGCAAAACCCGGCAGATTGGTGGGCGGCGCTTTGCGCTGCTTTGCGGCAGCTTACCACAGCCATCGATGTGAAGCGAGTCGCCGGGATTGCGATCACGCACCAGCGTGAAACGTTTGCTTTGCTTGATGACAAGGGCGAAGCAATCCGCCCAGCAATTCTGTGGCTGGACGAGCGGGCGCGGGCACAGGTCGCAGCGTTGTCCAGACAATTCGGGCGGGAGCAAATCCGCGATTGGACCGGCAAACCGCCAGACCCGACGCCTGCGCTCTATTCACTGGTCTGGCTGAACGAACATGAGCCGAAGGTGATCGCGAACGCTTCGGTGCTTGTGGATGCCGGAGCTTATTTGCATCTAAAGCTGACAGGCAAAGCGGTCTCGGCAACGGCAAGCGCTGACCCGCTTGGCATTCTCGATTTGCAAACCAAGACCTGGCAGGCGGAGCTCGTCGCAGCGACAGGTCTTGGTGTCGACCAGCTCCCCGAACTTGCCGCACCCGGTTCGCTCGTCGGCGAAGTGAGCGCGGCTGCCGCCAAGTCCAGCGGCCTTAAGGAAGGCACACCGGTTTTTGCAGCGGCTGGCGACGGACAGGCAAACAGTCTCGGGCTTGGAATCTGCCAAGAGGGCCAAGCGTGTTTTTCACTCGGGTCGGGTGTGGTGTCGGGCATGTATTCGAGTGGGTTCCGATCCAGCGATGCGTTTCGCACGTTGATCGCGCCGTCGGGCAAAGGCTATTTGCTGGAGACCGTTCTTCGTTCGGGCATGCAGTTGGTTGAATGGGTCGTTCGGACAACTGGCTCGGCTTCTGCGACTGAGCTGGAAGGGCTGGCGAGAGAAGTTGGTGCGGGAGCGGATGGCTTGTTGATGCTGCCGTATTTCGCCGGGGTGATGAGCCCGTTTTGGGACGATACCGCGCGCGGCTCCATCCTTGGCCTGTCGCTGAGCCACGAGCCAAAACATCTGTTTCGCGCAGCGATGGAAGGAATTGCGTTTGAACAAGCACTGGCAACAGACGCAATGGAAGATGCAATCGGTCGGCGCGCAACCATTTTGATTGCGAGCGGTGGCGGGACGAATTCGAAGCTGCTGATGACAATACTTGCCTCGGTGCTGCAAAGACCGGTGGCAATATCGCCGGTCAAGGAAGCGGCGGCGCTGGGCGCGGCAATGCTGGCGGCGACCGGTGCTGGTTGGTTTTCCGATGCGCATGCGGCATCTGCTGCCATGTGCCAGCCTGCAGAGCGCGTTGTCGAGCCGGCCGGGAGACTGGTCGGGCCCTACGCCCGGCTTAACTCGATTTACCGAGACTATTACCGGACGATCCAGCCACTGCAGGCGGCGCTCGCCGCGCCGCTGCAGTGAACAGCGCCCTACCCTTGCAGCAGGCTCCGCGCGCCATCTTCGTCGGTGACCAGCGTTGTGACCTTGACGAACTTCAGCGCGGCACTCAGCGCAGCTTCCTTCTCGCGGCCACCGGAGAGCATGACGATGTTCGGGATTGCGGCAAGATCCTCAAGCGGGAGCGAGCAGGCGCGGTGGTTGATCGGGTGATCGACGAGTTCGCCTTCGGCGTTGATGAAATGGCCAAGAATATCACCGACTGCGCCGGCTTCCTCAAGCTCGTCCCACTCGTGGGCGCGGATGAAGCCGAAATCTGCGATGGGATTGTCGCGCGAGAACGAGCCGACCGAAAGGATGGCAATCGAGGCGCGGCGCGCCCAAAGAAGCACGTCCTTGATCGAGCGCTGGCCCATGAACACGGCGCGGTCGGAGGGTTCATCGGCGAAGACTGGAACAGGGAGCACGTAGCATTCGGCGTCGAGCCGTCCGGCAAGCTCCACGGCAGCGCCTGCGGGGTTGAGCGGGGCGAGATGGGTGAGGCCGCCAAGCAACGAAACGACGGCTGTGCGCGCTACGGGGCGGCGGGCGATATGCGAAATCGCCGCCTGAATGGTGCGGCCCCAACCAACGCCGATGACATCGCCAGCACCAATGCGCGCGGACAGGTACTCGCCTGCAGCGTGGCCAATCAGGGCGGGAACATTGCGGCTGTCCGCGGCGCTGGGAACCACGATGGCTTCCGTCAAACCGTGGCGCGCGACGAGTTGCGACTGCAAATGCACGCAGTCGCCGATGCGGTTGCGGATTTTGAACTGGATGATGCCTTCGTCGCGCGCAGCCGACAGAACGCGGTGCACTTTGACGCGACCGAGGCCGAGCTTTTCGGCGATGCGCTCCTGCGTCAGACCTTCAACATAATAATGCCAGGCAGCGCGCGCCTTGATATCTTCGCCGGTTTCGCTTTGGTTGTCGTCGTCGCTCATGCTGTCCGGCTCAATTCCATTTCAGCTGCATCTAACGGCAATTCTTTCACGCTGCCAATGGCGATTGCATCATCGGCGCTCTGGAAACACATTCCATCAACATGCATGATCGACAAATATTGTCTGGGAGGACAGAAATGGCACTGACAATCAAACGCAAGGTGACGCTCGCTCTGGTCATCGGCAGCCGCGCATTTTTCAATGGTGCGCCATGCAAGGCTGCGCGGGACGAGACCGTCGCGTGGCTGGAAAAGCTCGGAGTCAACATCGTTACGCTGCCGTTCGAGGCGACGGTGAACGGAGCGGTTCAGTCGATTGACGATGCCAAACTTTATGCTGCGCATTTCCGAGAGCATCGCGACAACATTGACGGACTGGTGATTTGCCTGCCGAACTTTGGCGATGAAATTGCGGTGGCGGAACTGGTCAGCCGCTCTGGATTGAACGTGCCGATCCTGTTGCAGGCGTCCAATGACGAGGTGGACAAAGTGGATGTGCACTCG
The DNA here is from genome assembly GCA_031423755.1 of Phyllobacteriaceae bacterium. GTDB lineage: Bacteria > Pseudomonadota > Alphaproteobacteria > Rhizobiales > Rhizobiaceae > JANMEX01. The sequence continues at coordinate 17,491 of JANPGC010000093.1, forward strand.
CGCCGCGATGCGTTTTGCGGCAAGCTTTCGGTGACGAATAATTTCTATCAGTATGGCGTTCCGTACACCGAAACCACGAACCACACCTGCGATACATTCAGCGATGAGTTCGGCGCGGACCTGGCACGGTTTGCCAAAGTGTGCCGGACAGTGCGCGGGCTTCGCGGCGCGAGACTCGGGGCGATCGGGGCGCGGACGGGCGCGTTTCAGACAATGCGATATTCGGAGAAACTTTTGCAGGCGGCGGGGATTACCGTTGTCACTGTCGATCTGTCCGAGATGATCGGTGCTGCGTCCAAAGTGTCGGATACCGATGGCGATCTTGTGTCCAAGCTTGAGGCAATCAAGGCGTATGGCCGCATCCCGGCGCATATCAAACCGGAGCAGATCACAAGACAGGCCAAATGGTCGCTGGCCGTGGACCGCTGGATCGAGGCCAATGAGTGCGATGCTTCGGCAATACAGTGCTGGCGCTCGTTGCAGGATAATTTTGGCTGCGCGACGTGTTTGACCATGTCGATGATGGGCGAGGAACTGATGCCGAGCGCATGCGAGGTGGACATCATGGGGGCGCTGTCGATGTATGCGCTGGCGTTGGCTTCAGATGCGCCGCCGGCCATTCTTGACTGGAACAACAATTATGGTTCCGACCCGGAAAAGTGCGTGTGCACCCACTGCGGCAATTTCCCGAAAAAATTCATCGGTGCGACACCGGAAATCAGCGAGCTGGATGTGCTGGGCGAAACCATCGGGCGGGAGAAATGTTTCGGGGCGGTGAAGGGCAAGGTGATTGCCGGGCCAATGACCTATTTCCGGATTTCCTCCGATGACCGTCGCGGAACTTTGAAAACCTATCTTGGCGAAGGCGAATTCACTGACGACCCGTTCCCGATGGACGGCGGCATTGCTGTCAGCAAGGTCAAGGACTTGCGCAAGCTGATGCGTTTTGTGGCGCAGAACGGGTTTGAGCATCATGTCGCAATGGTGCGTGGGCACCATGCTTCGATTGTTGATGAGGCTGTGACGCGGTATTTGAAATGGCCGATGTATCATCATGGCGGGGAGAGCGAGGCGGTTTTGGGTTAGATTTTGCGATGCGCTGGATTATTCGCAATCTCCGCACGTGTCGTCATTCCGGACAAGCGCAGCGCAGATCGGGAATCCAGAGATGGGAAGGCGCTGAATTGGGCTCGATATACATTTTGGCGCATTTTGAAATGGCAATTAAAGCAATGGTTTAACAGTTCCTTACGTCCGACGGACGGCCGTAATTACCACGGCCACGACTCTGGATTCCGGGTTCCGCTGCGCGGCCCCGGAATGACGTCGGTTATGGGGTTGGGGACAGTTGCCTTTCAGAGTCCACTGTCTCCGGGCTTCCACCGGAACGCCTCAATCGCAAAATAATGCACGTCTTTCAAAACAGAATCGACGGGGTGGATGTCCTTGCGCCGGTATCCCGGGGGCGGGCCGGGGCGGAAGGGCGACATGCGGGTTGGTTTGTATGGGGCTTTGGATGAAAGAATTTCGTCACGCCGCGCCTGCCATCTGGCGAGGCGACGGGCCTGGCGGGGCAAGTCATTCAGTGCGTGGCGCATGGCGCGAAGGCGGTTGAAGAGGAGCGTGGCGTTGATGCGTTGCGCGGCGAGTTGGGCTTGGTGGTGGGCGAACGTGCCATCGAAGGGCAGGACTTTGTGCATTGATGCGGCGGGGTCGATGTTTTGGTCCCACAGGTCCGGATCGAACTGTTTGAGCGGGTCGATGAGCTGGAAGGATGGCGTGCGTGATGGGTTGTCCGCTGCAAACGATGCGAGGCCTGCCGGGATGGGACGCGAGGCGCGAGCCTTCAAGACCAGCCCCCTCGCCGCGATGATGATGAGGCGGCGGATGGCAGATTCGCAGGGGCGCAGGATCAGCATGATGGCGGCGTAGAGGTGGCGCGGGAGGGTGAAGGTGGTGGATGTGTTGGGGTTTGCATTGCCAGTGCCCCGCTGACTCACCCTCACCGCTTCGCTTTGCGAAGCAGCCTCTCCCGCGAAGCGGTAGAGGGGAAGAGCGCGGTCGTTCCCGCGCAACATCGCGAACAGCTCGGCGACGACCGCCAAGAGCAATGCGTGGTTGCGGGTGATGGCCATTTCCCAGTTCACTGTCCGCTTTTTCCCTTGTTGAATATGACGGGGATTATCGGACGGGATTGGGAGCGGGTGGATAAGTTTCCCGAAATTTGCTCTCGCAAGGCCGCGTGGCGGGAGGAAGATCGGGGACAGTTTACATGATTCCGGATGCAGGCATGGCAATTTTCTGCATCATATCAATGAATTAAGTAAACTGTCCCCGATTTTCTGCCGCCTCGGCGAGGCGGGATCGTGGTTTTTTGCAGGTGGATAGATTTATTTTGAAGCTTGCTAGCAGCGACCGAATTTCGGAAACAGTGCAGCCAATTGCAGCAACGCCTGCGCGCTATCGGTGGGCGATGCGGGTGGCAATTGGCAGCACAGTCACCGCAATTTTGCCTGTGGAGGCACCTTGCCGGGCCTCAGCCTGCCAGCAACCGTTTCATGTTTACAGTCGGGTCTGCCAAGTTCGATGGTGCGGGCTTCAGGCCTTTGGCTATGATCATCTCGGCGAGGCGTACATCCTTGGCGACTGCGTTGCCGGGGCCTATGCCGCTGGCGGCGACGAGGCGGCCGTCTGCTGCGATGTGGAAGAGGATGAAAGCGGTGTCTGACAGGTCGCGGCGGACTGTGCTTGCGCCTTCGTCCTGAAGGCCTGCAATTTGCATTGTCAGGTCATACTGGTCGGACCAGAACCACGGGACCGTGGTGAGCTGCTCATTTTTGCCGAGCATGTTGGCGGCGGCGAGGCCGCCTTGATCTTGCGCACTGCGCCAGCTTTCGAGCCGGACACGGCGGCCGCCGTAGACTGTGAGCGGGAAGGAGACGCAGTCGCCCGCAGCATAGATATCCGGATCAGATGTGCGCAGCTGGTCATCGACGGCGATGCCGTTTTCGATCAACAGGCCGGACTTTTCGGCAAGGTCTGTCACAGGTGCCGCGCCGATGCCGACGAGGACGAGATCGCCGGTCACGGCGCTGCCGTCAGAAAGAATGACGGCGATCTTGTCACCGCGCTCTTCAAAACCGGTGAGGCCTGTGGAGCAGCGGATATCGACGCCTTCGGCTTCGTGGCGGCTGGCTACGACTTTCGCGACTTCTTCGGGAACGCCGCGCGACAGGATGCGGGGGAGGCCTTCAATGACGGTGACGGACGCGCCGCGCTTGCGGGCGCTGGCGGCGACTTCGAGGCCGATGAAACCGCCGCCGATGATGATGATGTGGCGGCCTTCGCGTAAAGCGCCACGCAGCGCCAGCGAATCCTCATAGGTGCGCAGGTAGCGGACTTTGGGGGAGTCGGAACCGGAAATAGTCAAGCGGCGCGGCAGGGCGCCGGTGGCGAGAAGCAGCCTGTCGTATTGAATTGTGCGGCCATCGGCGAGCAGGACCATGTGCCCTGCCCTGTCGATGGACTGAGCGGCGACACCGGCGATCAGATCGACGTTGATCGACTTCAGCGTGGCTCCATCAGTAAGGTATGGCGGCTGCGGATGGTCTGTGTCGGTGATGACCGCCTTGGACAAAGGTGGGCGGTCATAGGGCGCGTGGATTTCGCCGGTGATGAGGGTGACCGGGCCGTCATGACCGTTTTCACGCAAGGCGACTGCGGCGCGCGAACCGGCCTTGCCGCCGCCGATGATGACCATGGCTGTCATGATCAGGCGAGGTCTATGAAGACTTTGCCGCCTTCAAGCTTGACGGGGAATGTCTTCAAATTGATGCAGGCGGGCGCGCCCTTGGCGACGCCGGTGCGGTAATCGAAACGGCCGTTATGCTTGGGGCATTCGATGATGTAATCCATCACCAGACCGCCATCGAGCAGCACCTGCTCATGGGTGCAACGGCCGGCGGTGGCGAAATATTCATCATCGGGGCTGCGGTAGATGGCGTAATCCTGCCCGCCATGTTTGAAGCCGATCAAATCTTCAAGCTCGATATCACCCTTGTCGCAGGCTTCGACCCAGTTGCTCATTTAGACAATCCTCCTTAAGTGCGCGGTGTATATTCGGCGGCGGCGGTGACCGGCTGGTGGAATTCCGGCCGGTAAGGTTTGGCAGTTTTTGGCAATTCACGCACCAGATAAACGTCTTCGCCTTTCAACTGGCGGCGCCAGACGGGGATGATCTGCCTGTAGGCATGCCACATGGACGTGTCAGGCGCGGGCAGATCGTGGGCGATCAGTTTATGCAACTTCGGCAGCGCGTGGTAGGGGACCATCGGGAACATGTGATGCTCGACGTGATAGTTCATGTTCCAATAGATGAAGCGCGAGATCGGGTTGATGTAAACGGTGCGCGAATTCATGCGGTGATCCAGCACATCGTCTGCTAGGCCGCCATGCTGCATCAGGCCGGTGAGCACATGGTGCCAAGCGCCATAAAGGCGGGGCGTTCCGACAAGCAGGATGGGCAGCCATGACTGGGTTGCGAGCGCGAGCGCAATCGTCGCTGCGTAGATTGCCACCCAGACGCGGGCGACGAGGATGACCTTGTGCCATTCCATTTCCGGAACGTAGGTTTTTTCCGATGGCGTGACGATGCCGAGCGCATTGATGACCATCGCCTTCCAGCCGTTGAACGCGTCGAGAATGCCAAAGAAGTTCAAGGCGACATTAAACAGCACCGGCGGGCGCATGACGGCGATTTCGGGGTCAAGGCCGATGATGATTGTATCGGTGTGGTGGCGGGTGTGGCTCCAGCGCCAGGTGGCGGGATTGCGCACGATCATGAAGCAGGCGATCTGATAGACGGCATCGTTCATCCATGCGGTCTTGAAGGCCGTGCCGTGGCCGCACTCATGCCAGCGGGAATCCGTGGCCGAGCCGTAAAGGACGCCATAGGCGAGGAAGAAGGGAATTGACCAGAGCGACGGCCAGAGCCAGATTGCGCTGGCGGCGAAGGCGAGCATCAGGCCGAGCCAGATGATAGTGTCGCGGATGGCGGGGCCATCGGAGCGTTTCATCAGCTCTTTCAGATCCTTGCGGGCAACATCGGTGTGGTACCATTCTGCGGACTTGAGGCCGCGTTCGACCGCCAACTGCGCATCGCGCCCGAGCATGCCGTAGTCACGCGTCTGATTTGCCATGATGGAGATCTCCCGAGTTGGAATTGCATGTAGGACATCGAACACAAAAACGTCAAACCTAGTGATATTTTTTCTATCATTTTCTATCATTGTGTGTATGGATCGGCCAGACTTGCATGTTGAGGAGCGCGCGATGGGATCACGTCCGACAATTGCCGATGTTGCGGCCAAATCCGGTGTCAGCGTTGCAACGGTTGACCGCGTGCTGAACGGGCGGCATCCGGTGCGCGGGGAGACGTCGCGGCGCGTTTATGAGGCGGCGACGGCGATTGGCTATCATGCGGCGGGGCTTATCCGGCAGCGCATTCATGCCGACCTGCCGCAGATCCGGCTTGGCATCCTGTTGCAGAAGCCGGAGACCGAGTTTTACAAGGCATTCGGCGCGACGGTTGAAAAAGCGATCCGCGACGCCACGAAATTCCGCGGTATCTGCGTGCTCGACTATGTGACGGATATGGCACCCGCTGTCGTGACGGCCAAGCTGAAGGAAATGGCCCCCAAGGTGCATGCGATTGCGATGGTGGCGGTGGACCATCCGAACATCACGGCCGCTGTGGCTGAACTGCGCGAAAAGGGCATACCGGTGTTCTCGCTGCTGTCTGACTTCGCGACCGGCGTGCGCAGCGGTTATATCGGCGTGGACAACCGGAAGGTGGGGCGCGTGGCGGCGTGGACGATTGCCAAGGCGGCGAAGAAGCCTGGAAAGGTGGCGATTTTTGTCGGCAGCCACCGGTTTTTGGGTCATGATCTGCGCGAAATCGGGTTTCGCACCTATTTCCGCGAACATGCGCCCGAGTTTCATTTGCTGGACACTTTGGTCAATCTGGATGACCGGCGCTACACCTATGAGGCCATCGAGGAACTTCTGGTACGGCACAAGGAGCTTGTCGGGTTTTATGTTGCGGGCGGCGGCATGGAGGGCGCGGTGGACGCCTTGCGCGAGATTGCAGGGCAGCGCGAACTTGTTGTTGTGCTCAACGAGCTGACGCCGATGTCGCGCGCCGCCTTGGCTGATCAGGTGATTGCGATGACGATATCAACGCCGCTGCCGCTGCTGTGCGAAAAGCTGATCGAGCTGATGGCGCGCGCGGTGATGCAAAAGGATGTGGATTTGCCGGGGCAGACCTTTTTGCCGCTGGAGATGCATATCTCCGAGAATATTTGATACCGTTTTGCAAGCTTTGCAATTTTTCTATCACCGCAGAAAATGGAATTTTGCACGAATGATGGATTGTTTGCGACTGGGTGTTTGACTCTTTGCGGACTTCTGCCGCTTGATTGATCACGTATCCGACAAATTTCGGCGTCATATTCATCCCTGCAAGGAACCTCAAATGGCCGCAAGCCTGAAGCCCAAATTTGCCCTTAACCACATGACGGCGCCCCGCCTCGACTGCCGCAGCTTTCTTGATCTGGCGGCTTCGCTTGGCTGTCTCGGTGTTGAACTGCGCAATGACCTTGCAGACAAGAAGCTTTCCAGCGCCGCGTTCTTTGACGGCGAGTTGCCCGCTGCCATTGGAGACTATGCGCGGGCCAAGGGCTTGCGCTTGCTGGGACTTTCGGAGGCTTACGGGTTCAATTCGTGGAGCAATGCGATGCGTGCCAAGGTGCAGCTTCTCATTGATCAGGCGGTGGAGAGCGGCGCTGAATCCATCAGCCTCATTCCGCGCAATGATGCGCCAAAATGGAGCGATTCTGAGCGTTTGGCTGCGTTGCGCGAGGCTTTGGGCGAGATATTACCGATGCTGGAGAAGGCGGACATGGTTGCGCTGGTGGAGCCACTTGGCTTCACCACATCATCTTTGCGCAGCAAGACAGAGGCGGTAGAGGCCATCGACGCGGTTGGCGGCGTCGGGCGGTTCAAGCTGGTGCATGACACGTTTCACCATCATCTGGCTGGCGGTGGGGCAGTGTTTCCGGAGCATACCGGCATTGTGCACATTTCGGGCGTCGTTGACCCGGCGCTGATACCGGAAGAAATGCAGGACAGCCACCGCATTCTTGTCGACGCGCGCGACCGGCTGGGGAATGTCGCGCAGATACGCGAATTGATGCTGGCCGGATACGACGGCGCGTTCTCATATGAGCCATTCTCGCCGGAAGTTCACGCCATGGCGGACCCTGCAAAGGCCATCGGCGAGAGCTTTGAATTTATCAGGAAGAGCTTGGCCGCCTGAACCAAAATTGATTGTTCCGTTTTCAGATTTCCATTGACGGGATTTCATAAAAATGGAATGAGTATTCTAGAATTTCCAAATGCGACATTTTTGTTCTAATTGGGAGACGTGTTTGGATTTCCATTCCCCATTGCGGGAAATCCGGTTCAATTGTCAGGCGCTGCCGGGCGCCATTCTGTGGAGGAACGACATGAAAAAGATTCTTTTGGCACTCGCTGCCACAACCATGATGGCCTCGTCGGCCTATGCCGCTGACAAAATCGGCGTGTCGATGGCCAAGTTCGACGACAACTTCCTGACCGTTCTGCGCAACGGTATTGACGCGCAGTCCAAAGAGCTGGGCGTTGAAGTGCAGATCGAAGACGCGCAGAACGATGTCGCCAAGCAGCTTGACCAGATCAAGAACTTTGCTGCATCAGGCGTGTCCGCGATCATCGTCAACCCGGTTGACACGTCGGCAACTCAAGCCATGTCGGACGCCGCTGCCGCTGCCAAAATCCCGCTGGTTTACGTCAACCGCCAGCCGGTCAACGTCGACTCGATGCCCGACAATCAGGCTTTTGTGGCCTCGAACGAAGCCGATTCCGGCACGCTCGAGACCAAGGAAGTCTGTCGCCTTCTGAAAGAGGCCGGCAAGACCGAAGCCAATGTCTATGTGATGATGGGCGAACTGTCGAACCAGGCGGCCGTGATGCGCACCAAGGACATTCATGATGTCATCGGCGGCCCGGATTGCGGCGTGAAAATCAACATCATCGATGAGCAGACCGCCAACTGGTCGCGCGACGAAGCGCAGAACATGATGACCAACTGGATATCGGCGGGCAAGCCATTCGACGCCGTGATCGCCAACAATGACGAAATGGCCATCGGCGCGATACAGGCCATGAAGGCTGGCGGCATGGACATGAAGGCCGTGATTGTCGGTGGCGTTGACGCGACGCAGGACGCTCTTGCCGCCATGCAGGCTGGCGATCTGGATGCCACCGTGTTCCAGGATGCAGCTGGTCAGGGCGCAGGCGCTCTGAAGGCCGCGATTGCGTTAGCCAAGGGTGAAGCGGTTGATCAGAAGGTCTATATTCCCTTCCAGCTCGTCACGCCTGCAAACATCGGCGACTTCCTGAAGAAGAACTGATCCTCTTTATTTGAGCACTGGAGGTGGCGTCTTGGCGCCGCCTCCGACCTCACCCGCTTTGTGAGCTGCGTGAATCTATAGACCCGTCTGAATTGGGCTGGTCTTTGACCGAAAATTCAAGTCATTATCATTGGACACTAGACGCTTGGGGTGCAGTTGCGCCCGAAGGGAGGACGGCAGTGGCAAAGAATTCTGAAGGTGTGGGCGGATTGAAGTATGACGCTGCGAAGCGTTCATGGCCGCCGGAAATGAACGTGTTTTTGGCGCTTGTGCTGATTGTGGTGGCGTTTGAGACGCTTGGCCGCCTGTTTATCGGCGACAGCTTCCTGTTCAACTCGCGCGCTGATCTCGACACCATTTTTAACGAACAGCGCCTGCAAATCATCATTCTGCAGGTGTCGATTGTCGGCATCATCGCGCTTGGCGTGACGCAGGTGATTATATCTGGCGGGATCGACCTTTCGTCCGGCTCGATTGTCGGGGCGACGGCGATGATTTCCATGTCTTTTGCGCAAGTGGCGATGGTCAATGGCAATCCAAATCCGAAAGCCATTTTTCCTGATCTTGGCTGGCTTGACCTTCCGGTCATCGTCCCGATTGTCGTCGGCATCGCCTGCGGCGCAGTGGCGGGGTTCGTCAACGGCGCGCTGATTGCCTACACGCGCATTCCGCCCTTCATTGCCACGCTTGGCATGATGGTGTCGGCGCGCGGCCTTTCAAAATGGTGGTCAAAGGGCAACCCGATTTCATTCCCGACGGACAGTTTCGCCGCCATCGGCAAGGGCATGATGCCGGTGCTGATCTTCATTGCGCTCGCCATCCTGTTTCAGCTGATCCTGACCTACACAAAATACGGCAAGCATTGCTACGCGATCGGCTCGAACGAAGAGGCGGCGCGCACAGTTGGCATCAAGGTCGAGAACCACAAGATTCTTGTCTACATGATTGCGGGCATTCTGGCGTCCGTTGCAGCCATCGTTCTGTCTTCCAAGAATCTCACGGCGCAGGCCGGCATGGGCGTGATGTATGAACTGGACGCCATCGCCATGACGGTCATCGGCGGGACGTCGCTTTCGGGCGGACGCGGATCGATTGTCGGGACGGTGCTTGGTGCGCTGATTTTCGGCGTCATCATTTCCGGTTTCACGTTCATGAAGCTCGACGCCTACTATCAGGAAATGGTCAAGGGCGTGATCATCGTTGGCGCGGTGGTTCTCGATCAATGGCGGCAGCGCCGCGGCGGGACAAGGGGTTAAAGACATGTCAGACATTGTTCTCAAGACCGAAGGCCTGACCAAGCGCTATGGCGGCGTGCACGCCTTGGAAGGCGCGAACTTTGAGCTTCGCCAAGGCGAGCATGTTGCCATCATGGGCGACAATGGTGCTGGCAAATCGACCTTTGTGCGCCAGATCACCGGCGTCGAGGTGCCGACTAGCGGCAAGATCATTTTCGATGGCAAGGAAGTGGCCTTCAAGGGGCCGCTGGACGCGCGAGAAGTGGGCATCGAGGCGGTGTTCCAGACGCTGGCGTTGGCGGATGATCTTGATGTGCCGTCGAACCTGTTTCTGGGGCGCGAGCAGATCAAATTCAACCTCGGACCGTTTTCCATTCTGGACTTCAAGGCCATGCGTGAAGCGACTCGCAAGGCGCTGGAACGGACGGCGGTGAAAATCCCCAGCCTGTCGAACACCATCCGCAACATGTCGGGCGGCCAGCGGCAGTGTGTTGCCATCGCCCGCACGGCGACTTTTGCCTCCAAGCTGATCATCATGGACGAGCCGACGGCGGCGCTGGGCGTACAGGAGACGGCGCAGGTCGAGAACATTGTGCGGACGTTGAAAGCCAACGGCGAGCCGCTGATTTTGATCAGCCACAACATGCGGCAGGTGTTTGATCTGGTGGACCGCATTGTTGTGTTCCGGCGCGGGCGGATCGTTGCCAATCTGAACAAGGGCGACACGAGCGGCCAGGATGTGGTGGCATATATTACGGGGGCGAAGACCGCGCCGGAATATGCCGACGCTGCATGATTGACAGGCTGAGGGACTGAAGGCGGTCAAACATCTGCTTTGTGGGTGTCTTCCCCTCATCTGCCTGTCGGCATCTTCTCCCCGCAGTAGATGCGGGGAGAAAACGGCTCATCAGAAACTTTCTACGATAAGCCGTCTTCTCCCCATTTCTTCAATGGGGAGAAG
>JANPGC010000094.1:0-1616 GCA_031423755.1 Phyllobacteriaceae bacterium
TCCGGTGGGTTTGCACTGACAATGCCTTTGCGCGCGCCGTAGTCGCAAGCATCGCTCCAGCATCTGGCGCCTTTGTTTTCAGGGCTCATCACCCGCGACAGGAATCCGACCCCCCGCCACCAAAGCACCGGCCTTTGCCACAATGACCCGGATCATGACACCGTGTCCCTTTGCAAAGAGCACGGAGATTATGCGGGAGGTTTTGGATTTGTGGATAAGTCTGGCAGAAAATTGATGCGCGTTGAGGAATTTCAATGGGTTGGGTTGTTTGGGGGCGTGGAAAGATCGGGAGCCTTTTCTGCCCCACGCATTTTCTCAAGCGTTTGACGTGTCGTCAAACCCGGAACGGCTCTACGGGAATTTTTTGACCACATGCGTGCGTGTCAGCCAGCCTGAGCGCATTTCATCACGGATCAGCGTCATGATCCCTGACACGGTCACAAGCACGATCCCCGCAATCGTCCACACGTCCGGCACTTCCTTGAAAAAGAACAGCCCGATGAAAACGGCCCAGATGATCTGGCTGTAGTTTGCTGGCGCAATCAAATTGGCCGGTGTCGTCCGCGCTGCTGCAAGCAAAGCCACATGGCCAAAGCCTGCAAACGTTCCGGCAGCCGCATATTTCGCCCATTCAACGCCGCTCGGCATGTGAAACTGCGGGATCATCAGGATGCCGTTGATGATAACTGACGCGAACAGCACGACCCCGATCAGCGTGATCCGCCTTTCAGTCTGGCCAAGTTTGCGCAGGAAGATAAACGACGTCGCGCCCATCATCGCCGCTATGATCGCTGTCACATGGCCAAGCTGGATTTCGCGAAAACCCGGACGCACCACCACCCAAACGCCGATCAAGCCAATGGCAACCGCCGTCCAGCGCCAGACGCGCACCTTCTCATCCAGAAAAAAGATCGAAAGAATGGTCACAAACACCGGAGCCAGAAAGATCAGCGCATAGGATTCGGCAAACGGCAGGTGGGTGAAGGTGTAAAACGCAAACATCCCGGCAGCGATGCCCGCTGCCGCCCGTCCGGCGACAAGCCATGGCCGGTTCATCTTGAACATGGCAGACAGAGGGTCGTGCCGCAGCGTGAATGCCAGCACCGGCGCGAACGAGAAGAAGGTGATGAAAAACCCGATCTGGAAGACGCTGGTGCCGGGGCCTATCGCCTTGATGAAAGAGTCACAAATGCAAAAAAAGAAATAGGCCGCGAGGGCCGTGAGAACGCCGGGATGCATGGATGGTCCAGTTCGGAATGCGCGCGCCGACGTAAGGAGGGAGAATCAGACCGGCGTGTAACGTATATCTGTAACGATACTTCCTTCAATGACATGGCGAATGTTGGGCAGATCATTGCTGTCTATCCACTTTCTCGCCTCGTCTTTGTCGCGGCCGTAATGGTCCCATCGCGCAACGAGCCGCCGGTCCAGCTCTTCGATTGGAACATCCAAGAACACCGTCATGTCAAACAGCGGCCGCAGGGACGTCCATGGCGCGTAATCGAGCAACAGGTAATTGCCTTCGACGATCAAAAACCTGGTATCAGCGCTGATGAGCTCGGCCCCTGCGCGGGAGAGTTCGAGCTTTCGGTCAAAATGCGGAATGGCGACATCCG
>JANPGC010000095.1:0-5625 GCA_031423755.1 Phyllobacteriaceae bacterium
CGATAAAGAACGGCCATAGATCTCGTGCGCGACCGTGTTTAACCACCACATTTTGGCGTTACAGCAGCTTATCTTATCAAACATCAAGTTTCGCAATTAAATCTCGCGCGTTTGGCAGAGAGCAAATGTGTCTCCCCGGCGGGGAGAGGCGAAGAGGCTCAGCGCAGGTTTCCCCTCTCCCCCGCGGGGAGAGGACGTTTCGCGAAGCGAAACAGGTGAGGGAGAGTCGAGATAGCAGCCCGAAGAACTGGCTGAGGGGCAGACCCAAAGGTCCGTTTCAATGCGCCTCATCCCAATTCTTCGCGGCGCGCACGTCCACTTTCAGCGGCACTTTCATATCAAGCGCAGGCATGGCTGCGTTTTCCATGACGTGGCGAATGACCGGCATGGCCTTGTCAGCTGACCCTTCCGGCGCTTCGAACACCAGTTCGTCATGCACCTGAAGCAGCATCAGCGTGTCATCGCACCCGGCCTTGGCCAGCGCGCCTTCCATTCTCGCCATCGCGCGCCGGATCACATCCGCAGCCGAGCCTTGTATCGGCGCGTTGATCGATGCGCGCTCGTTGAAAGCGCGGACCTGCGGATTTGAAGAGCGGATTTCGGGATAGTGCGCGCGGCGGCCGAAGATGGTCTCGACATAACCATGCTCGCGGCAGAACGCCTTGGTCGCCTCCATGTAATCCTTGATGCCCGGAAAGCGCTCGAAATATTTTTTGATGTAGGCCGATGCTTCTTCGCGGGGTATCGACAGCTGGTTGGCGAGCCCGAACGCCGAGATGCCGTAGATGATGCCGAAATTGATCGCCTTGGCACGGCGGCGCACGTCTGACGGCATGCCTTCCACAGGCACGCCGAACATCTCCGACGCCGTCATGGCGTGAATGTCGATGCCGTCCGCAAATGCCTGCCGAAGCTGCGGAATGTCCGCGACATGCGCCAGCACCCGCAATTCGATCTGGCTGTAGTCGGCGGAGATGAGGACATTGCCGGGTTCGGCGATAAACGCGGTTCTGATCTTGCGCCCTTCTGCTGTCCGCACCGGAATGTTCTGGATGTTCGGCTCGGACGAGGACAGCCGCCCCGTCGTTGTCGAGGCCAGCGCAAACGACGTGTGCACACGCTTGCTCTGCGGGTTGATGTAAGTCGGCAGCGCGTCGGTGTAGGTGCTTTTCAACTTGGTCAATTGCCGCCAGTCAACGATCTTGCGCGGCAACTCGTGGCCTTCCGCCGCCAGATCTTCCAGCACATCGGCGGATGTGGACCACTGCCCCGTCGCCGTCTTCTTGCCGCCGGGGAGACTCATCTTGCCGAACAGAATGTCGCCAAGCTGCTTGGGTGAACCGGGATTGAACCGCTCGCCTGCAGCAACGTAAATCTCTTCTTCAAGCCGCGCCGCAGTTTGCGCAAACTCGCCGGACAGGCGCGAGAGTATTTGGCGGTCGATTGAAATGCCGCGCTTTTCCATCCGTGCAATCACGTCGATCAGCGGCCGCTCCAGCCGCTCGTAGACGACCGTCATCTGCTCTGCCGCGAGCCTCGGTTTGAGGACTTCCCAAAGCCGAAGCGTCACATCCGCATCTTCCGCTGCGTACGCGGTGGCCTGTTCCAGCCCAACCTGGTCGAACGTCACCTTGGATTTGCCGGAGCCGGTCGTCTCCTTGTACGAAATCGGCTTGTGGCCAAGATGCTTTTCCGACAGTTCATCCATGCCGTGATTGGTGCGCCCCGCATCCAGCGCGTATGACATCAGCATCGTGTCATCACACGGCGCAATCGTGATGCCGAGCTGGTTTATGATGTGCCAGTCATATTTGATGTTCTGGCCGATCTTCAGCACTGCCGGATGCTCCAGCACCGGCTTCAGGATCGCCAGCGCATCCTTGAGCTTTATCTGCCCCTCAACAAGCCCGCCTCCGAGCAGATCGCCGGTGCCCGACATGTGGCCGAGCGGCACATAGGCAGCGCGCCCTGCGCGGGTCGCCAGCGACAGCCCCACGATGTTCGCTTGCAGCGCATCAAGCGAATCCGTCTCGGTGTCGAACGCGAGAATGCCGCATTCGACGGCTTCCGCCGCCCACGCTTTCAGCGTTTCCGCATCGCGAATGCAGGTGTATCTGGTCGTGTCGATCTTGGCGGCGATTGCGGCGTCGGCGCGGGATTTTGCGAGCGCTTGCGGTGTTGACTGTCCCTCACCGGGTTTGCTGCGCAAACCATCCTCTCCCCGGCGGGGAGAGGGGAACGCAGGGCCGTCCTTCTTCGCCTCTCCCCCCCGGGGAGAGGAAGTTTCGCGAAGCGAAACAGGTGAGGGAGTGTCACCCTCATCGACATCCGGCCCATGCCGTTCGCCATCAACGATCACTTGCGCAGCATCAACAACAGACGCATCCGTCCCCGTCGCCTCCGCCACACGGCGCGTCAGCGAGGTGAACTCCATCGCTTTCAAGTAGGCGACCAGCTTCGGCCCGTTGACCGCCTGAAGCGTCAGCGCCTCCAGCGGCACAACATCCGGAACATCGGTCTTCAGCGTCACCAGCTCGCGCGAAAGCCTGATCTTGTCGATGTTGTCCAGAATCCCTTGCCGCCGCTTGTCCTGCTTGATTTCGCCTGCGCGAGCGATCAGCGTTTCGACATCGCCATATTCTTCGAGCAGCGTCGCCGCCGTCTTTGGCCCGATGCCCGGCACGCCCGGCACATTGTCAACGCTGTCGCCGGTCAGCGACTGCAGGTCAATCATCTTCTCCGGCGGCACGCCCCATTTTTCGATCACGTCGGCAATGCCGAGCCGCTTGTCTTTCATCGTGTCATAGAGCGTAACCTTCGGCCCGACGAGTTGCATCAAGTCTTTGTCGGACGAGATAATGGTCACGTCGCCGCCCGCCGCCAGCGCGAGTCTCGTGTAAGTCGCGATCAGATCGTCCGCCTCGAACCCCTGCATCTCGATGCACGGCAGATCAAACGCGATGGTCGCCTGCCGGATCAGCCCGAACTGCGGCACCAGATCCTCCGGCGGGGCGGAGCGGTTGGCCTTGTATTCGGGATAAATCTCGTTGCGGAATGTCTTCGACGAATAGTCGAAGATCACGGCAAAATGTGTCGGCGTCACGCCAACGGACGTGTCGCGCGCCTCCTTCACCAGCTTCCACAGCATGTTGCAGAAGCCGGAAACCGCGCCGACCGGCATGCCGTCAGACTTGCGCGTCAGCGGCGGAAGGGCATGATAGGCGCGGAAAATATATCCCGAACCGTCCACGAGAAAGAGATGATCGCCTTGTTTCATGGAAACATGGATAGCGCGGCGCCATCCATCCGTCCATGCCAACACGAAACCGCTTTTGCTTCACACGTTCGTTACAAAACTGTAATCCGCGTGTCCTTGATTTGCCACAATCGGAGACACAAATAGGGGATGTCGATGTAAAAATCGGCGTCTGGAACGGCCCGTCCCCCGCCCGTCCAGGCAAGCGGCAGCCTCATCCCCCTCTTGCAGGCTGCCGCACCAGTTTGTTGAGTACCCGACTGACCGTCATGGCTTCCCCCGCCATGGCGGTCTTTCCTTTTCCGGGCTCGCCAAAACCGCTAACGCGCCGGGCGTTAAATTGGTATCAATTTTCACGCGGGTTTTCCGTGGCCCGGCTAGAAGCGCGACGCGCCGCGATGCCGGCATCGCGAGCGGTGCGCGACGACGTCCGGGGCGCGGAAAGACAAGTGAAAATGATTCCATTTGAACGCCCGGCGCTTTAGTGTCGCTCCCGAATCGGAACCGGAGAAACAACAAATGACTGACAAGGTCTTGATATGATCAGCAAAGTCTTGGCCGAAATTGACCGCGCGCAGGACGAAAGCCTGAAAAGGCTGTTTGCGCTGATGAAAATTCCGTCGATCTCGACCGACCCGGCCTATGCCAAAGAATGCCGCCGCGCCGCTGAATGGCTGGCCAAGGATCTGACCAGCATGGGTTTTTCCGCCTCCGTGCGCACAACCTCCGGCCATCCGATAGTCGTCGGCCACCATGACGGCGAAGGCCCGCATGTGCTGTTTTACGGCCATTACGACGTCCAGCCGGTCGATCCTTTGAATTTATGGGATTCCGACCCGTTCACCCCCGTGCTGCGCACCCGCGCCGACGGCACCAAGGAAATATTCGGCCGCGGTGCCGCCGACGACAAAGGTCAGCTGATGACCTTCCTTGAAGCCTGCCGCGCCTACAAGAAGGTGCAGGGGCGGATGCCATGCCGTGTGACAGTCATGCTGGAAGGCGAAGAAGAATCTGGCTCGCCGTCGCTGAAGCCGTTCCTCACCGCCAACGCCAAGGAGCTCAGGGCTGACATCGCGCTGGTTTGCGACACCAACATGCTGGACCGCGAGACGCCGGGCATTTCGACAGGTCTTCGCGGACTGATGGAAGAGGAAATCACCATCCGTGCCGCCAGCCGCGATCTGCACTCCGGCTATTATGGCGGTGCGGCGGCCAACCCGATCCATATTCTGACCAGAATCCTCGCCGATTTCCGCGACGAGCGTGGCCGCATCACCATTCCTGACTTCTACGACGGCGTTGAGGAAACACCCGCTGACATCTTGAAAATGTGGGATGGCCTTGGCCGCACCACGGAAAAAGTGCTCGGCGAAATCGGTCTTTCAGAGCTTGCGGGTGAAAAAGGCCGCACCCTGCTTGAGCTCACCTGGGCGCGCCCGACACTGGAAGTCAATGGCATCACCGGCGGCTACACCGGCGAAGGCTTCAAGACGGTTATCCCGGCAGAGGCCTCGGCGAAGATTTCCTGCCGTCTTGTCCACAAGCAGGATCCGGAAAAAATCCGCGCAAACTTCCGTACATTCGTCGAAGCGCGCATTCCGGCAGACTGCACAGTGTCCTTCATCAACCACGGCGGCGCGCCGGCTGTTCAGCTCGCCTATGATTCGCCGATGCTGGCCAAAACCAAAACAGCGCTGTCAGATGAATGGCCAAAGCCCGCTGCCATGATTGCCATGGGCGGTTCGATCCCGGTGGTCGGCAATTTCCAGACCATACTCGGCATGGAATCGGTGCTGGTCGGCTTCGGCCTCGCCGATGACCGCATCCATTCACCGAACGAGAAATACGACCTCACATCATTCCACAAAGGCGCCCGCTCATGGGCGCGCATTCTGGCCGCGTTGGCCGCCTGATCCGGAGAAGCCATATGACCATCCGCTACCACGAAGGCGATCTGCCGGACCTGAAGCAATATGATGTCGATGCCGTCGCCATCGATACAGAAACGCTCGGCCTCAATCCGCACCGCGACCGGCTCTGCGTCGTGCAGATTTCGCCCGGTGACGGTTCCGCAGATGTGATCCGCATCGCGCCCGGCCAGAAGAAAGCGCCGAACCTCGTCAAACTTTTGAAGGACCGCAAGATCACCAAGATCTTCCACTTCGGACGCTTTGACATCGCCGTGTTGAACAATGCGTTCAACACTGATACCGCGCCGGTCTTCTGCACCAAGATCGCCTCGCGCCTGACCCGCACCTATACAGATCGTCACGGCCTGAAAGACATTTGCTCCGAACTCCTCGACGTGCAGCTCTCGAAAGTTCAGCAATCGTCAGACTGGGCAGCGGATAAACTCAGCCAGGCGCAGC
>JANPGC010000096.1:0-23466 GCA_031423755.1 Phyllobacteriaceae bacterium
GAATGACTTGCCCCGCCAGGCCCGCCGCCTGGCAAGATGGAAGGCCCGCCGCGACGAAATTCTTTCATCCAAAGCCCCATACAAACCAACCCGCATCAGCCCCTTCCGCCCCGGCCCACCTCCCGGCTACCGGCGCAAGGATATTCACCATGTCGATGCCATACTGAAAGACGTGCATTATTTCGCCATTGAGGCGTTCAGGTGGAAACCCGGGGACAGTGGACTCTGAAAGGCAACTGTCCCCGATCTTGGCGCTTGCAAGCGATTGAAATTATTACAAAATCCCAAAAACCTTCGTCATCGCCGGGCTTGTCCCGACGACCCGGACATGACTTGGTTGAACAAATTACCCGCATGCGGCGCTGACATTTCAGCGCCGCCCGGCAATCTTTACCAAAAACTCATTACAGCGGCTGATAGCCGGAGCTGCGCTTGCGTGTCTCGGTTTTCATCTGTCCAAGCGTGCGCAGCGATTCTTCATCTATGCGTAAAAGTAGGCCGCTTGAGTAGCGTGCGGCCTGGCGTGTGCGGGCGGCAATCATGGCGTCTACGGCCTTGCGCATAAACCCGCGCTTTCCTTTGGTAGCCATTTCATTTCGTCCTTCTCGTTGGGCAGCCTCCCACTGCAATGCGGAAGCTAGTGCGCTTCGCACGTGAGAGCTAGGGCGCAAGCGCATGACTCCCATGTGTTTTTTGCACATGCGAAGACGTAATGCTGCATTGCGGCATAACCAAGACTGATCGATTCGCATTCAGCATTTCAAATTGCGCATGCCGGCGCCACAGCCTAACTTGGCCCTGCCACTGCCGGAGATAAAAATGTTCCAGACCTATGATTCCACCACCGAGGCCAACGCCGCCGCCCCGCGAATGGCCAAATTAAGATCGCTTTTCGACAGTCTCGGCATTGATGGTTTCCTGGTTCCCCGGGTTGATGAGCATCAAGGCGAATACGTCGCCGCGCGCTCCGAACGTCTTGCATGGCTGACCGGTTTTTCAGGTTCATGGGGCCAGGCTTTGCTTCTGCGCAACGCAGCGCATGTCTTCGTCGATGGCCGTTACACGGTTCAAGCTAGCCAGCAACTCGACACCGCACTCTTCAAAATCGAAGATCTTGTCGCCACCCCACCTGCGAAATGGATTCCGGACAATCTGCAAAGCGGCGCGCGCATCGGCTTTGATCCTTGGCTGCACACAATCAGCGAAGTCAAATCGCTCGAAGCGGCAATGGCCGAGCTCGGCGGAAAGCTCATCGCACTTGAAACAAACCCCATCGACCAAATCTGGGCCGATCAACCCGCGCCACCGCGCGGCGAGGTCACCATCCAGCCACTCGAACTCGCTGGCAAGACAGCGCGCGACAAGCTGGCCGAACTGCGCGAGTCATTGCTGAAGTCCAAGGCAGACGCCACCGTTTTAACCGATCCGTCCTCGCTCGCATGGACCTTCAACATTCGCGGCAGCGACGTGCCGCACACGCCAGTCCCGCTCGGCTTCGCCATCATCCGCGCAGCAGGCGATCCCATTATTTTTCTCGATGAGAAGAAGATGCCGATCAAGACTCGCGCCTATCTCACGCAACTGGCCGAAATCCTGCCGCCTGAAAATCTGGCCGCCGCACTGATAGAAATAGCTGCGGGGAAATCCGTCGGGCTCGATCCAACCTTGGCAGCGGAAAAGCTGCGGCGCCTGGTCATGGATGCCGGCGGCAATGTGATCGACCTGACCGATCCCTGCCGCCTGCCCCGCGCCCGAAAAAACGATGTCGAACGTCAAGGTGCCCGCGCCGCCCACCGCCGGGATGGCGCTGGAGTGGCATCATTTCTAACTTGGTACGATGAACAAGCGCCCGGCTCGCTTGACGAGATAGGCGCCGCCATCAAACTCGAAGAATGCCGCGTCGCGGCAGGCGAAGCCAACCAGATGCCGCTTTTGGACGTTTCGTTCCCGTCCATTTCCTCAACCGGCCCGAATGGTGCAATCAACCACTATCGTGTGACGACCGCATCAAATCTCAGGCTTCAACCCGGCGAACTATTCCTGCTCGACTCAGGCGCCCAATACCGCGACGGCACCACCGACATCACCCGCACACTCCCCGTCGGTGAGGTCAGCGACGAATACAAACGCCGCTTCACGCTCGTGCTGAAAGGCATGATTGCCATATCGATGCTGCGTTTCCCGAAAGGGACCAAAGGCAGCGAGATCGACGCCTTCGCCCGCGCCGCCCTCTGGAGCGCCGGGCTCGATTATGCCCACGGCACAGGCCACGGCGTTGGCTCGTATCTCTCCGTCCACGAAGGCCCGCAGCGCATCGCCAAAGTCGGTGTCACGCCGCTGGAGCCGGGCATGATCCTCTCAAACGAACCCGGCTACTACAAGCCCGGCGAATACGGCATTCGAATTGAGAACCTTATCCTCGTGTCAGAACCCTGTGCTATTGTTGGCGGCGATGTTGAGATGATGGAGTTTGAAACGTTGACCCTGGCCCCAATAGACAAGCGCCTTGTCGACACCAGTCTCCTCACCCGCGCGGAACTGCATTGGCTGGATACCTACCACGCTCGGGTTCTTGCAGAGATTGGCCCGATAGTTGATGCGCCCACACGCACATGGCTCGAAACAGCAACGGCACCGTTTTCGGTATCGGCATGAGCCTCAAGCCCGCGCATGCCCTGCTCGCTCTGTTGGTCACAGCGATTTGGGGATTCAATTTCGTGGTCATCAAAGTTGGCGTTGCACAGGTTCCTCCGCTGCTGCTGACCGGCCTGCGCTTTCTGTTCGCCGCCGTACCAGCAGTGTTTTTCGTCAGCCGGCCAAGCGTCGGCTGGCGCTGGATCGTCGGCTATGGCATGTTCATCGGCGTGTTGCAGTTCGGTCTTCTCTTCGTCTCCATCCGACTTGGCATGACGGCGGCGCTTGCTTCTGTCGTGATGCAGTTGCAGGTGTTTTTCACCATTGGCTTTGCTGCGTTCCTGCTCGGGGAGCGTTCGAAGCCGGTACAGATTCTCGGTGCACTTATCGCCTTTTCCGGTATGGGCGTCATTGCCGCAAGCCGCTGGTCCGGGCCGGAGCTCATGCCCTTTCTCCTCTGCCTTCTGGCTGCACTGTCCTGGGGCATCGCCAATCTCATTGTTAAAATGTCGGGCGAGAAAAACGCGCTGTCAATGATCGTCTGGGCAAGCCTCGCCGCCCCGCTCCCGCTTTTCATCATGTCATTTCTGTTTGAAGACCACGCGGCAATCGTTGACGCGCTTATCCGACCAAGCCTCCTGACACTCGCATCGGTCGCATTCCTCGCTTGGCCGGCGACGATACTGGGATTTGGCGTCTGGAGCTTTCTGCTGTCACGCTATGCTGCAAATCTGGTCTCGCCCTTTGCCCTGCTGGTTCCGGTCTTTGGCATTTCTTCCGGGGTATTGTTTTTGGGCGAGCCGTTTGACTCTGCGGCGATGATTGGAAGTGTCCTGGTTCTGGCGGGACTGGTATTGACAATACTCGGTCCGCGCATGTTCGGATTGCAAAGATCATTACCTTGAGCGACTAGCCCGTGAGGCGGGGTTGAAAGCTCCATCGATCTGGAACATGTATATCATATGCATCTTTTGAAGGTTCAACATGCGCCTGACACTGTTCACCGACTACGCTTTCCGCCTTCTCACACAGGCCGCCGCCAGAGACCCCGATCTGATCACCATTGCGCAAGTGGCGGATAGCTACGGCATTTCGCGCCACCATTTGACCAAAATTGCCAATGAGTTGGTGCGGGGCGGCTATCTTGCCGCCGTCCGCGGCCGCAACGGCGGACTTCGGTTGGCTCGCCCCGCCAGCGAGATCAACATCGGTGAAGTTACCCGATTTTGCGAATCAAACATTCCGCTTGTTGAATGTTTCGACCCAATCAACAACAAATGCGTCATCACTCCCGTCTGCGCACTCAAGACAATCTTTTTCAACGCCGAGGGTGCCTTCTACGCCGTCTTGTCTGCCCATTCGCTGGCCGATCTGTCTGTGCGTCGCAGCGAATTGCGCCAAATTCTCGGCTGAACCCAACGATTGACCTCGATCAAATCTCCTCTGACAAAAAAGCTGTATTCTAAATACATCTTAAAGCATCGGATGATAGAAGGAGGCAACCATGACAATTGGCAATGACACATTCCGGCTGGGGCGGCGCGATTTCCTGTTCGCCGCTGGCGCAGTAAGCGCGTTGGCTGCGGCAGCAACTGCTTCGCAGGCAGAAGAAGCGATTAACCCGGAAGAAATGAAGAAGGCCGTGGCGGTCGACATTTCGGCCCTGCCCCGCGTCAAGCAGAAGCTCGTCGCCCCACCGTTCGCGCCGGAACACGAGCAGGTTGCCACGACCGGCCCGAAGATAGTTGAAGTCGAGATGACCATTCATGAAAAACTGGTCGAGATCGATGACGAAGGCACCAAGACCTGGGTCTTCGCCTATGAAGGAACGGTTCCCGGCCCGCTGATCGTCTGCCATGAGGGCGACTATGTTGAACTCACGCTCAAGAACCCCGCGACCAACCTGCTTGAACACAACATCGACTTCCACGCCTCGACAGGCGCGCTTGGCGGCGGCGCGCTGACCAAGATCCTGCCCGGCGAACAGACAGTTCTGCGCTGGAAGGCCATCAAGCCCGGCGTCTTCGTCTATCACTGCGCGCCCGGCGACGTCATGATCCCATACCATGTTGTGCAAGGCATGAATGGCGCTGTGATGGTGCTTCCACGCGATGGACTGAAAGATGCAGCCGGCAAGCCTTACACCTACGACAAGGTTTTCTTCATCGGCGAGCAGGACTTCTACATCCCGCGGGACGAGAACGGTGCCTACAAGTCCTACGAAGGCGCTGCCGACAATATGGCTGATGCACTGGAGGTCATGCGAGGGCTGATACCGACCCATGTCGTCTTCAACGGCAAGAAGGGTTCGACAACAGGCGACAACGCGCTGAAAGCAAAAGTCGGCGAAAAGGTTCTATTCATCCACGCCCAAGCCAACCGCGATACCCGCCCGCACCTGATCGGCGGCCACGGCGATCTTGTTTGGGAAGCCGGCTCCTTTAACGACAAACCGGACACCAACCTTGAAACCTGGTTTATCCGCGGCGGCTCGGCCGGTGCCATGGCCTATGAGTTCAGGCAGCCCGGCATTTACGCCTACGTAAACCACAACCTCATCGAAGCCGTGCTCCTTGGCGCAACGGCGCATGTGGTGGTTGAAGGCGAATGGAACGATGATCTGATGATGCAAGTGGCGAAGGCCGCACCAATCTCCGGGTAATCACCATGCCACTCACGCTTGGCTTTAAAACACTGATGGCGGCGGCGGCACTTGCCGCCGTCGTTACTGCCGGAACTCTCAAACCAGTTAAAGTGTCGCCTTTTGCAACAGTAGCCGTGCAACTCAAATCCGGCAAAACCATCGAGGCAGGACGCGAGGAAATCACCCACACATTCTGGATGGAGTGTGTCACTGCAGGTGCCTGCGAGCACCAACCAAAGACCACGCCATCAGCGGGCTCATACCCGGTCACCGATGTGAACGCACTCGACATTCTCCAATTCGTTACCTGGCTGAACGAGAAATCAGGCGCGGATTGGCGGCTGCCATCGCGTGAAGAGGCGCAGGAATTTGCGAACCTTTTGCCCAAGGATGGGTCGAAGAAACTGTTCACCGATCCTCGTATGGATTGGGCCACCGACTATTTCACCCGCAAATCCTACGCCCGTGCAGTCGAGCCCTCCGGCACGTTTGGCGCGATTTCCAACGGCCTCAAGGACATCGGCGGCAATGTCTGGGAGTGGACATCAACTTGCGTTTCCGGCGATACAGGCGGCTACATGTGCCCCGCCTATTTCGTAAACGGCGAGCACGAAGCCGAGATCCCGACTTTCCTGCGCGACGCGGTTTCCGGCGGCTGCGCGGCTGGCGTGCCGCCAACGAACCTCGGTTTCCGTCTGGTTCGCGACATTTCTGGCTGAATTAAAGCATTAAGAGCTTCATGTTCCGTGAATACTAATGATTTCAGACATTTGACCCCAACGCCAGAATCAGGTCCGCAAGCTGCTCACAGGCCCGCAATCGCCCGCAGCGCCACGATCGCCACCCAGCCAACCGCGAACATTCCAAGAAGCGGCAGCCGCAGCGCGGCCAAACCCGCAATGATCAGCGCCACCGTCTCCGGCCAGGAATGGGTGAAGAATGTCGGAGCGACCAGCGTCGTGATCACCGCCGCCGGTACCGCATTCAGAGCCGCCTCGACACGCGGATTGAGCGTTCCAAACCGCGACAGAACAAGATGCCCGCCAAGTCGTGTCATGTAGTTCAGCACGGCACTTGCGATGATGATGATGTAGATGTCGCTCATGCCTTTTCCTCCGTGCGTGTGAAGACCGCAGCGAAGATGACGCCCGCCATCGCGCCAACCGAAACATGCCACGGCGAACCGATTGTCTTGAGCGCAATCACCGAAGCGACACCTGCCACCGCCACCACCGGCAGCCAAAGCGTACGCTTGCGAAAGCTCATCACCATGCCGAAGAAATACAGCGGCAAAAGAAAATCTATCCCCGCCGACTCTGGGTGCGGTATAAGTTTGCCGAACATGGCTCCGAGTGCCGACTCTAGATTCCACATCACGTAGACCGGCAGAGCCAGTCCCATATACCAGGCAAAACTGACATGCCCGTCGCGCTCGCCCTTCCGCTCCGTTTCGACAAATTGCGGATCAATCAGGAAGAAGAATGCGATGATCTGTTGCGCCATCGAAAAATACCCGATCCGCCGCCCGACAGCCGCCGAGTAAAGCACATGCCGCACATTGACGACGAAGATCGACAGGATGACGATCCACGGCGCAGCGTGGTTTCGGAACAGATCAATGCCAACCAGTTGCGAAGCCCCGGCATAGATCGTCAAGCTCATCAGGCAGGCCTGCCAAACCGTCAGCCCTTGATCAACGGCAATCGCCCCGTAAAGCAAGCCGAACGGGGCAGTCGATATCAGGATCGGGATGGACCGGCGGGCACCGGCGAAAAATTGGGATGGGGACATGAGCTGGATCGCACTCGGGAGCAAGCAGTCTCCTTAGCTGTTCGTGCCAGTCCTGTCAGATGATGAATGTTGATTGATCAGCAGGCAATCGTGATCAGTCTGCCGAAACCGGTTGCCCCCACTCGATCAGCGGCATTGCCCGCTTCACAAAATCCACACTGATATCAACCAGCTTCGGCGTGATGATCAATTTCGGATCAATCTCCTCGCGTACATAGAAATGCTTGAGTTTCAAAGCCTGCGCCAAGTCTGGCTCAGTCACCCCCTCAAACTCCTTCGGCATCCGCTTCAGCGCGCCTTCGCTTTGCAGTTCAAGGCCGCCTTTGGCCAACGCCGCATTCAGCCCGCGGAACTTGTCTGGCCAAGTGACAATACTGTTGCGATAAACCTTCAGCTTCTCCGGCGCATCCAGATAAAACCCGACCGCCATGAAGCAGCCTTCCAGTCCAATCTTGATGAAGAACGAGCCTTCTTCCTCACGCTTCTCGCCGCTCGGCGTCAGCAGCGCCGAGACATGCTTGTTGAACGGGCTTTTATCCTTGGCAAACCGCACATCGCGGTAAATCCGGTAAACCGATTTCTTGCGGTCGCCCTTGAACGGTAGCCCCTTCGCCGCAAATGCCACCGTCAACGCCTCCACCAGATCGCCACGCGGCGTCTCCAACTCGCTCTCATAAAGCGCCCGGTTTTCCTTGAACCACTCGCGCGACTGGTGGAAATTGAGCGCTTTGAGGAAGGGCAGCGCCTGATTGCCGAAGCCGGTGAACTGGGTCATCCCCCCACCCTCTCAAACCATCCATCCTCGTCAATCACCTCGACCCCATGCTTCTGCGCATCCGCGAGCTTCGATCCCGCACCCGGCCCGGCGACGACCAGATCAGTCTTCTTCGAAACCGACCCAGCTACTTTTGCTCCCAGCCGTTCTGCGATCGCCTTGGCCTCGTCACGCGTCATGCGCACGAGCGAGCCGGCAAACACCACAGTCTTACCAGCCACGGGCGAGTCTGACGCAGGCTTTTCCGCATCCGCCACCGTCAGTTCCGCTACAGCAGCCAATATGATCAACTCGAGCTTGCGAGCGTCATTGATACCAACGAAAGCAAAATCAATTCCGCGGGTCAATCTCTTGCGACCGGTCGTCATATCGCTCGGAAAGTATAGATCGCCAAAATTGTCTCCTGAATCATGGCGAACAAGTCCAGTCACCCCATCTAACATCCGACTTTGCGCCCGTTTGCGAAACAGCCCCGAGATAATAATTGCCCTGCGATTAGTAACTCCGTAGATCGACGTCATTTTTTTGATCGCAGCACTCAACGGTGAAAGGAGCGTGCTTAGCCCAGATGCCAAAATGCCTGCGACAAAAACTACTTCAATAATCGATATGCTGGATCCCTTACGAAAACTCAGATCCAAATATTCGAAGTAGCTTGCAATCACTAAGACCGGAAACAATGTGAACGGCACACCCCAAAATAGCGCCTGTCCCAAAGTTGATTTGAGATGCGCCCACCATTTCACAGGGCGACCTGACCAGAGAATCTCTTCCCCCGCCTGCAGCTCGCTTATCAAGTCGTCTGCGGGCTCACTCATGCCCCCACCCTCGCAAACCAGGCATCCTCGTCAATCACCTCAACCCCATGCTTCTGCGCATCTGCGAGCTTCGATCCTGCGCCAGGCCCAGCGACCACCAGATCAGTCTTCTTCGAAACTGATCCCGCCACCTTCGCCCCCAGCCGCTCGGCCATGGCCTTCGCCTCATCGCGTGTCATCCGCACCAATGAGCCGGTGAACACCACTGTCTTGCCTGCCACCGGCGAATCAGAGGTAGGCTTTTCGGCATCCGCCACCGTTAGTTCCGCCGCCAAAGCCTCGACCAGCGCGCGGTTGTGCTCCTCGGCAAAATACCGGGCCACAGAGTCGATCACCGCCGTGCCGATGTCATCCAGCGCATCCATCTCCACCGCCGCAACAGTATCGCCTCCGGCGATCTTCAGCGCCGCATCGTGGAATGCTGCAAACGAGCCATACGCGCGCGCCAGTGTCTTGGCCGTGCTCTCGCCGACATGGCGGATGCCGAGGCCGTAGATCACCCGGTCGAGCCCGATCGCCCGTTTGGCTTCAATGGCCGCAAACAGCTTGGAGGCCGACGTCTCGCCAAAGCCTTCCTTGTCCTTGAGCTTCTTCAAATTCGCCGCATCGCGCTTCGCGAGCGTGAAAATATCCGCCGGACTTTTCACAGGCAGGTCTGGATCAGTGAAGAAAAACTCGATCTGCTTGTCGCCCAATCCCTCAATGTCAAAAGCCCGCCTTGAGACGAAATGCTTGAGATGCTCGACCTTTTGATAGGGGCAGGCAAACTCGCCTGTGCAACGCTTGATCACACCCTCAACGCCGCCGGCCGTCTCTTCGCGGATCAGCGCGGTTTTCAGTTCACAAAGACATTCATGCGGGAACACATAGGGCACGGCATCCGCTGGCCGCTTTTCCGGCACAAATCCCAGCACCTGCGGGATCACATCACCCGCCCGCTGCACAGTCACCGTATCGCCGATCATCACGCCGAGCCGCTTGATCTCATCCTCATTGTGCAGCGTCGCATTGGTCACCACGACGCCACCAACCGTGACAGGCTCCAGCCGCGCCACGGGCGTGTGCGCCCCCGTCCGCCCCACCTGAATGTCGATGCCGCGCAGGATCGTCGTCGCCTTCTCGGCCGGAAACTTGTGCGCAATCGCCCAGCGCGGCGAGCGCGACACGAACCCCAGCCGCCGCTGCAGTTCGAGGTCATCCACCTTGTAGACAACGCCATCAATGTCATAGCCCAGCGTCGCCCGCTGCGCCTCAATAGCGCGATAGACCGCAAGCAATTCCTCCGCGCTAGAACAACGCCGCATCAATGGGTTGGTCTTGAACCCATAGCTCTCAAATGCCTGAACCATACCCATCTGCGTCGCCGCGGGCATGGTGCTCACTTTGCCCCAGGCGTAGGCAAAAAATCTGAGCGGCCTGCTCGCCGTGACGGATGAATCGAGCTGTCGCAACGATCCTGCCGCACCATTGCGCGGGTTGGCGATCTCCGCCTTGCCCTCGGCACGATGCCGAGCATTCAGCACCGCAAAGTCCGCGTGCGTCATGTAAACCTCGCCGCGCACCTCAAGCACTTCCGGATAGTCGCCGGTCAGCCTCTGCGGTATGTCCTTGATGGTCTTCGCATTCACCGTGACATTTTCGCCCACCGCCCCGTCGCCCCGCGTCGCCGCCGAAATGAGCCGCCCTTGCTCGTAGCGCAGCGACAGCGACAGCCCGTCGATCTTCGGCTCAGCTGTAATGCCAAGCGGCATCAATGGATCGAGATTGAGAAACCGCCGCACTCTTGTGACAAAGTCATGCGCGTCCTGATCGGCAAACGCATTGTCGAGCGACAGCATCGGCACTTTGTGCGCAATCTTCTCGAACTTCTCCGAGACAACATAGCCGACCGATTTTGTCGGCGAATCCGGCCGGACGAGATTGGGAAACCGCGCCTCAATGTCCAAGTTTCGCCGCCGCAACGCGTCATACTCGAAGTCAGGAATCTCAGGCGCGTCATTGCCATGATATGCTTGGTCATGTCGGGCGATCTCGGCGGCGAGATGCGCGAGTTCGGTTGTGGCTTGCGCTTCGGTCAGTTGGTCAACGGGAAGTGACTTGGGTGGCATGCCGGGAGCTCACGTGGCGGGTTATCAGAAGCATAATCTCCACCCTCGGCGCTGCCCCTCATCCGGCCCTATCGGGCCACCTTCTCCCCGCGAACGGCGGGGAGAAGGGAATCGCCACCCTTTGTGGTTAGCGTCCGTCTCCCCGCCGCTTGCGGGGAGAAGGTGGCCCGAAGGGTCGGATGAGGGGCAGCGCCAACGGTGCAAGAGGACGCTCCACTACTGTCAACCTAACCCGAAACCACCGCCGCTCAAATCGAAAAAGCAGCGTTCTCTTTCATCAGCCGCTCCGCCGCCGCGCGCGCTTCGCTGGTAATCTCCGCGCCGGAAAGCATCCGCGCAATCTCTTCCAGCCGTTCGCCACGATCCATGACCGATACGCTGGTCGCCATCTTGCCGCCGCTCTCATTCTTGGCAATCAGGAAGTGCGTGTCCGACCGTGCTGCCACCTGCGGCGCATGGGTCACCGACAGCACTTGCACCTTTTCCGCCAGCCGCTTCAGCCGCTGGCCAATGGCATCAGCGACCGCGCCGCCGACGCCGGTGTCAATCTCGTCAAACACCAGCGTCGGCGCCGACCCCCGGTCGGCCAGCGCCACCTTCAGCGCCAAAAGAAACCTCGAAAGTTCACCGCCGGACGCCACCTTCATCATCGGCCCGGCGCGTGTGCCCGGATTGGTGCGCACATGATACTCAACCGTGTCATTGCCATCAGCGCTGCGCGCGTCGCGCTCGCTCTGCATGTCGACGATAAAGGCAGCCCTTTCGAGCTTCAAAGCCGGAAGTTCGGCCATGACAGCCGCCTCCAATGCCTTGGCGGCCAAAGCCCGCTCAGCCGTCAGCTTCCCCGCCAGACCATCGTAGGCATCGCGCGCGGCAGCCGCCTCCGCCTCCATGCCCGCCAGCCTGTCCGCCCCGGCATCAAGATCAGCCAGATCCGTGCTCATCTTTGCAGCAAGCCCGGCCAATTTATCCACCGGCACGGCAAATTTGCGCGACGCGGCACGCAACGCAAACAGACGTTCCTCAGTCCGTTCCAGAACTTTGGGGTTGAAATCCGCCGCCCGCATCGCCGCGTCCACGGCAGACTGCGCATCGCCAAGCGCGTCCAGCGCCCTCCCGAGTGCATCAGCAATCGGCGTCACCAGTTCGGGCGCTTCGGCCTTCTTCCGCTCAAGCCGACGGAACAGGCTGGACACCTGTGGCACAGGCGATGCAGAACCCGAAAGTATTTCATTGGCCTCGTTAAGGTCGCTGGCCGTCTTTTCCGCCCGCATCATGCCCTGTCGCAGTTCCGAAAGCGTGGTTTCTTCACCAGCCTCCGGCTTCAACGCACTGAGTTCCGCAGACGAAGCCCGCAGATAGTCCGCCTCGCGCGCCGCCGCCTCCACCTTGGCGCGGTGACGGTTCAGCGCCGTCTCGGCCTGCCGCCAAGCGGTCCAAGCGGTTCGTACCTTCGAAGCATCGCCTTGCAGCCCGCCAAATGCGTCGAGCAAATCCCGGTGCGCGTCGGGCGCAATCATCGCCCGGTCATCATGCTGGCCGTGGATCTCAACCAGCGCCTTGCCAAGCTCTTTGAGCAGCGTGACGCTCGCTGGCTGATCATTCACATAAACACGGCTGCGCCCGTCCGCAGCCTGCACGCGGCGCAGCACGAGCTCGCCGCCATCATCCAAATCATTGGAACGCAACACGTCCCGCGCCGGATGCGATTCAGCGAGATCAAACACCGCCGTGATTTGGCCCTGTGAAGCCCCGTGGCGCACAAGACCGGCGTCGCCTCTGGCTCCAAGCGCGAGCGACAAAGCATCAAGCAATATGGACTTACCGGCCCCGGTTTCACCGGTCAGCACCGAGAGCCCGCGCGAAAATTCCATGTCCAGTTTTTCGATGAGGACGATGTCACGGATCGAAAGATGGGAAAGCATCTATGTTTTGCTTAAGCGCCGACGATTTTCTTGGCCGCGGCGGATATCCACGAACCCGAGTTTTCACTTGGGCGCAATCCTCCGCTCTGGAGCAAGGAATAGCTGTCCTTGTACCACTGACTGTCTGGATAGTTTGTGCCAAGCACCGCCGCCGCAGTCTGCGCTTCGGACGCAAGGCCCAGCGCGAAATAAGACTCTACCAGCCGCGCCAGCGCTTCTTCCGTGTGTCTGGTGTTTGAAAACTGTTCAACAACCAGCCGGAAACGCTTGATGCCGGCAAGATATTCCTTGCGCTCAAGGTAATAGCGCCCAACCTGCATTTCCTTGCCAGCGATCTGGTCGCGGGCAAATCGCATCTTCAACTTTGCATCATCAAGATATTCTGATTCCGGATAGCGGTCGACCAACTCCTGAAATGCAGCCAACGTGCGCCGCGAATCCGCCTGATCCCGCGTCACGTCCGGAATCTGACGCCAATAGCTGAGCCCGATGATGTATTGCGCGTAAGCGGCGTCCTTGTCTGTCGGATACAGCGTCACATAGCGCTTGGCCGCCGAGATGGCTTCCGGATAACGTCCTTGCCTGTAATTTGCAAAGGCGCCCAGCACGATCGACCGGCGGGCATATTCCGAATAGGGATGCTGCCGGTCAACGGCTGCAAATTTCTTCGCTGCCTCCTGCGCACGGCCGGAGTTCAAATTGGCCAGACCTTGGTTGAACAGCTGATCGGCAGGTTCGACAGTGTTGACGTAGGTCTCAAGGTCGATGTCGTCCTTGGCCGCGCATCCCGCTGCCAGCAGCGCCGCTGCAAGTGCCATCATGCCGGTGTTGAAATGGGTTCGTGCCATGCTGCTGTTCGCCCGTCTTGATCTCTGTCGCGTTTCCGCCAAACATACGGAAACTGGGCAGTGGATGCCCCGATTTTCCGACACATAAACCACAAGCGCCATGTTGCGGCAATGTCGCAGCAGCGTTTATCAAAACATTTGTGGTTTTGGTGCGTTCGGCCAACATTGGCGCGTTTTTGTGGCAGAAACGATAAACAGCCGCTCGGTTGTATTGCCTAAAGAACCCAAGGCGCAAACGCCGGAGCATTTACCGCCACAAACTCCGGCATAACGCCGCGCTTTTCGCGCTGTGCCGGTTCGACGATTTCATAAGCGGAATGGTCCTGCAGCAAGGTCCGCAAGGCCAATGCATTCAGCTTGTGCCCGCCCTTGTAAGACCGATAGCAGCCAATGAATCTGGCGCCGGCAAGGGCCAGATCCCCAATCGCATCCATCGTCTTGTGACGCACAAACTCGTCTTTATAGCGAAGGCCGCCATGGTTTATGACCCGCTCATCGTCACCAATGACGATGGAGTTATCAAGCGAGGAGCCAAGTGCGAGACCGGAAGCCCACAGCCGCTCGACATCCTTCATGAACCCGAACGTCCGCGCCCGCGCGATATCGCGCCGAAAGCTGACGGCGTCAATGTCACCGACGTAGGCCTGACGTCCAATCGCCGGGTTTGCGAAATCAATCTCGATCTCAAAACGCGTGCCCGAATAGGGATGGAACTCTGCCCAAGACCCGCCAAGATCAACGCGGATCGCCTTCTTGATACGAATGTACCGCCGCTTGACATGCTGAACCTGCAACCCGACCTGATCGATCGCATCAACAAATTCCTGAGCGCTGCCATCAAGGATGGGCACTTCATCGCCGTCAATCAGCACTGTCAGATTGTCGACACCAAGCGCGCTGAGCGCCGCCATGATGTGCTCCACCGTCCCGATGCGGGTGGCCTCACTGTCGCCCAGCACAGTGCAGAAATCGGTTGAACCCACCTCGGCCACAACTGCCCGCACCTCAAGCCCGTCGCGATTTCTCAACGACTTTTGAAAAACGATGCCTGTGTCCGCGTCAGCGGGAAGAAAAATTACAGAGACTGGAGAGCCGTTGTGCACGCCTACGCCAGACAGCGTCACGCGATCCTTGACCGTGGTTTGATACCCGTTCAAATCAACCCCCATGGATCGCCCCAAGCACCCGATTTCGACCGGTGGATCCGGCCTGATGTGTCTGCGTTGCCGAAGCCGTCCCTTGCCATCTGCAACACAGTTTCGCTTTTCTGAACTGGAAGATACCCAATCCCATGGTGCAATGCCAAATCACGCTTTCTTACTCACTGTTACTTGCGCGCCGCCCTTTGTAACAATTTTTGAGATTGTCAGTAAAACGGCAAACCCCCGCCAGCCGAAGTCCGGCAGCAGGGGCTTATATCTGTTCATGGCCGTTTTCAGCCCTGACGGCGCAAAAACGCCGGGATTTCGAGCGGATCGTCCTCTGTTGCCACGATTGGCTGGGCCGTAACACGCCCCTGCTCGTCAAGCGGGTTGCGACGCGGCGCGTAGGCTGAAGCCTCCTGGCTCAGTGGACGGCGCGGCTCTGCTGGACGCTGCATAACCGGTTCGCGGGGTTGAACAACCTGTTGATGGGCGTGCGAATCATCATCGCGCCGTGTCAGCCCCTGAGTGATTCGGCGCAAAAGTCCAAGCGCACCGGCTTGCTCAGCTGCTTGCTGCACCGGAGCGGGTTGGGCGCGATGTTCCATTTCCGCCTTCACCACCGGTGGGAAATCTTCAACGCGAGGCATGCGGACTTCAGCTGCAAACACCTGCGGCTGCGGTGCGCGCTCTTGAATTGGCGCAATCGGCAACGGCGCGCGAACTGGCTCGGCTTGTGCGGCCGGACGGAAAAGGCCGCTCGCCGGACGAAACTCCGGATCTGCGGTGCGTGTTGCGGCGGCCACTTCAATTTCCGCCATGCGGATAACATCGGCAACCGGGTCAGCAGTCGCCGCCTCCAGGGCAGCAGGAGCAGCCGCGGCTGCTTCTACAGGACGGGCCGCCGGACGCTGGGGTTGAGCGACAGGTGCCTGGATCTGGCGGACAA
Source organism: Phyllobacteriaceae bacterium (assembly GCA_031423755.1). Classification (GTDB taxonomy): domain Bacteria; phylum Pseudomonadota; class Alphaproteobacteria; order Rhizobiales; family Rhizobiaceae; genus JANMEX01. The sequence continues at coordinate 15,635 of JANPGC010000096.1, forward strand.
CAGGACGCGCGGCCTGGCGGAACTCAACCGGAGCCGCACCAATCTCGTTGAGCATTTTGTCGATACCGGTGGCGACAACCGAAACGCGGATGATGCCATCAAGGCTTTCATCAAATGTCGCGCCCAGAATGATGTTGGCTTCCTGATCCACTTCCTCGCGAATCCGGGTCGCAGCCTCGTCCACTTCAAACAGCGTCATGTCGCGGCCGCCAGTGATCGAGATCAGCAGACCCTTGGCGCCCTTCATTGAGGATTCATCGAGCAGCGGGTTGGCAATCGCAGCCTCCGCAGCCGCCATTGCGCGGCCTTCGCCTGATGCTTCACCAGTGCCCATCATCGCCTTGCCCATGTCGCGCATGACGGAGCGCACATCAGCGAAGTCGAGATTAATGAGACCTTCCTTGACCATCAGATCGGTTATGCAGGCAACACCCGAGTAAAGCACCTGATCTGCCATGGCAAACGCGTCGGCGAACGTTGTCTTGTCGTTGGCAATGCGAAACAGGTTCTGGTTCGGAATGACAATCAGCGTGTCGACATTCTTCTGCAGCTCCTCAATGCCGAGGTCTGCCGTTTTCATCCGGCGCTGGCCCTCAAAATGGAACGGCTTGGTGACAACGCCAACCGTCAGGATGCCACGCTCGCGGGCGGCTCGGGCAACAACCGGCGCCGCGCCAGTGCCCGTGCCGCCGCCCATGCCGGCAGTCACAAAGCACATATGCGTTCCGTTCAAATGATCAAGAATTTCGTCGATGCATTCTTCGGCAGCTGCACGGCCGACTTCCGGCTGTGAGCCAGCGCCCAACCCTTCAGTGACAGCAACGCCCAACTGGACGATCCGCTCACAGCGAGACATGGTCAGCGCCTGCGCGTCTGTATTGGCCACGACGAAATCAACACCCTTCAAGCCGGCATTGATCATGTTGTTGACCGCATTGCCGCCGCCGCCGCCAACGCCGAAAACGGTGATGCGGGGCTTCAGCTCGGTGATATCCGGCTTCTGGAGATTGATCGTCATGGTCTTGTGCCTTTCGCTTCTACACCGTCACGCCGCCGCCGGTGAATTTGTGGGTTGCCCCGTTTCGTCAAAAACTGTCCTTCAGCCACTGCCCGACACGGGCAAACCGGCCACCGGTTCCTGTCATGCGCCAGCCGGAGCCGAAGCCCGCCGCCGCCTGTTCCAAATCCGCAACCTGCGGATAGATCAAAAGTCCCGCGCTCGCCGCAAAGGCCGGCCCCTTGGCCGCGTCAGGCAGGCCCGCCACACCAAGCGGCCGGCCGACGCGGACATTGCGCCCAAGTATCCGCCGTGCCGCTTCAGGCAATCCCTGCAACTGGCTTGCCCCGCCGGTCAGCACCACGCGCTTGCCGACAACCGTGCCAAACCCTGACTGGTTGATCCGGTCGCGCAGCAGCTCCAGCGTCTCTTCCACGCGCGCTTTAATGATCCGCGTCATGATTGCCCGGGGTATCTGGTTGGCTTCCTCGTGCGGATCGCCCGAAATCGACCGGACAGAGATCATCTCGCGCTCGTCCGCTGCGCTGACCAGCACTGTGCCAAACCGCGCCTTCAAGGCTTCAGCCTCGTCCAGCTTGGTCGAAAGGCCGCGCGCCAGATCCATCGTCACATGGTTGCCGCCAATGGCTATCGCGTCCGTATGAATGCAGCGCCCTTCGGCAAAGATACCTATCGATGTCGTCCCGCCGCCGAGGTCGATGCAAGCTGCGCCGAGTTCAGCTTCGTCATCCACCAGCACCGAAAGCCCGCTGGCATAAGGGGTCGCCACCATCGTTTCGATGCTCAAATGCGCGCGGTTGACGCACAGTTCGAGATTGCGAAGCGGTGCCGAGTCTGCCGTTATCACCTGAACGTTGAGGCCAAGCTGGCCGCCTTCCATGCCGCGCGGGTCGCGGATGCCATTTTCGGCGTCGAGAGAATACGACACCGGCAATACGTGCAGAACCTTGCGTTCAACAGCCTGCGCCCTTTTGGTTGCTGCGCTCATCACACGGCTGATATGGCTATCGTCGACAGCACGGCTGCCTAGCGCCACAGTCGCTGAAATCGTTGCACCCTTGATCCGGCCAGCCGAAACATTGGTGATGATCGAATCCACCGTCATCCCGGCCATGCGTTCCGCCGCATCCACCGCCTGCCGGATGGCCGCTTCCGCATTGTCCAGTTCGACGATCACGCCTGACTTAACGCCGTGCGAGCGCTGATGGCCGATGCCCAGAACCTCGACTTTGTGTGTGCGGCCCGGGAGGCGCGCGCTTTCATCACAAGGTGTCAATCTTGCAATCATGCAGGAGATTTTGGTCGATCCTACGTCAAGCACTGTGACGATGCCTGTGCGCTTGCCACCCTTGCCGCCAAATCCGGTGCGTCCGCCAAGGAGCGTCATGTATGTTTCTCCGCCTTCTTGGCTGCGTCTGCCTGCTTCTTCAGTTCTGCTTCGCGAACCGTCATCGCCCCTGCCGTCAACCGCACAACCACCCGGTCAGGCACTCGCAGATCGACAAGCTCAATATCCTTGGACAAAAGCCCGGTGGCGCTGTCCATCTGCGCCAATTGCTTCAGCGCATCAGCCGGATCACCTTCCGGCAACTGAATGGTCACGCCATTGTCGAGCCGGATATCCCAGCGCCGGCCGGCAACCAGCATCTGCGCTTTGACCCTCGACTTCAGTTCTGGAATGGCCGCCACGGCGGGCACCAGATATTTGGCTTCCCGCTCAGCGCCATTGCCCGTCACCAGCGGCAGATTGGCATAGTTCTGGTGCGCGAATGGCACAATCAAATGCCCGTCTTCCTCGATCAGCGACAGCTCCTCATCATGCTGCCAGATTGCAAATGGCTTGCGCTCGACAAGCTTGATCGACAGCCCGTTCGGATAAAGCTTGCTGACCTCAGCGCTTGCCACCCAAGGCAGCGACACAAGCTTGTCGCGCGCCGCATCTGTGCTGAAGCCAATCAGCGAGGAATTGCCATTCAATTCCAGCGCGCCGAGCACATCGATTTCCGAAGTCTCCTTGCGGCCCGACATGTGAACGTCGTTGATGCCGAAGCCTATGTGGGCAGTCGCCGCCTGCAAAACATTGCTGGACTGGCCGCTGACTGTCGTTCCGTAAACGCCGGTCGCGAGCAGAAACAGGAACGCCGAGAGCGTGCCGACATGGCGCGGGAACGTCACCTGGCCGGATGCCAAACGTATGAGGGAGCGTACGGGCTTGCGCAGGATTTTCGGCAAGGTGCGATCAGTCGGCATTGCGGCATCCGCCACAGCCTGTCGTCCGTTCGACCCTTTGCCCGCTAACGCAAACAAGACGCGTCCTCCACCATCCAACTCAAAAGCTCACCGAACGAATGCCCGGCAGCCGCTGCTATTTCCGGCACCAATGATGTGGGTGTCATCCCCGGCTGGGTGTTCACTTCCAGCCAGATGATTTCACCATCTTGAGAGAAGCGGTCATCATACCGGAAGTCCGAACGGCTTACGCCGCGACAGCCCATGGCTTGGTGCGCCTTGAGAGACATCATTTGTATTTTTTGGTAAATTTTTGGTGAAAGATTTGCAGGGCATTCGTGTTTTGATCCCCCCGCGACGTATTTGGAATCATAATCGTAGAAGGAATGTCCTTGCGGGATGATTTCCGTCACCCCGAGCGCCACATCGCCCATCACCGCGCAGGTAAACTCGCGCCCATAGATGAAACGCTCGACCATGACCGTGTCGCCATATTTCCATTCCTTCGACCCGATCACCTGCGGCGGATGCGCCTGATCCTCTTTCACGATCACCACGCCAAAGCTCGATCCCTCGCTCACCGGCTTGACCACATAGGGCGGCTTCATCGGATGCTCATTGCCGATGGCAAACCGGCTCATCACCTTGGATTCGGCCACCGGAATGTGCACCAGCTTGGCAATCTTCTTCGACATTTCCTTGTTCATCGCCAGCGCCGACGACATCACGCCCGAGTGCGTGTAGGGAATACCAAGATACTCAAGGATGCCCTGAATGGTCCCGTCTTCGCCATAAGGCCCATGCAGCGCGTTAAAAGCCACGTCCGGCTTAAGCTCCGTCAGAACCGTCGCCACATCGCGTCCGACATCCACCCGTGTGACCTTATAGCCCTCAGCCTCAAGCGCATCAGCACAAGCATTGCCAGATGAAAGGCTCACAGGCCGCTCCGACGAAAACCCGCCCATCAGCACAGCCACATGTTTCTTGGTCATTGAATGCAAGCCCTCTCTCGTGCCCCCACACGATTCCGGGTTCAATCCGGGTGTGCCCCCGGCTCAAACCGTGGATCAAAACGCAATACGCGCCGACTCAATTTACGGAAACGCTTCTGGTTGCACAGAATCAGAGAGTTGATTCGCTGGCAAGGGGTGGCGTGGTTTTGGGTGGAAAACAGCAAGTCACAGCGACTGGCGACGGGCAAAGACAACTCGGCCACGCGACAACACGCGCGGCTATTCCGAAACCAAATCGCCAATCAGCATTTCCAACGCTTCCAATCGCCCTTTGAAGCTGTCCACCATCGCACGCATCGCCCTGTGCGGATCAAGCGCGGCCACATTGAACGGCAAGCCTGCCCTATCAGTCAAAAGGGTCAGAAAAGACATTTGGGTCCGGCCATTCCCCTCGCGGAACGGGTGAATCGCATTCAACTCCGACAGAAACCGCGTCGCCTTTGCCGCAAACGCGCTGCCGGAAAGATCAGCGAAGTGGTTTTCACTGGCGAGCCACCCGAACAGCTTCTCCATCTCGTTTTCGATATGCTCCGGAAAACAGAACCAGTTGCCAGCCTTGCCGATCCGGATCGTCCGGATGGTCCCGGCCCAATCATAAACGTCCTGGAACAGATGATGGTGGAGCAAGAGATAGTGGAGCGCGTCGAGCTCTCCGGAGGGCCACATCTCCTGTGACCGGCTGATAACCATTTCCAGCTCGAACGCATCAAGCATGCCTTGGTTCTGAACGCCCGCCCTGTTCCGCAACACATTTGTGCCGGGATAGCAGAGCGGGTCTGTTCCCGACGCGTAGCTCACTTCGAGGCAGAAGCTTGCTGATAGAGCCGCTTGATCTCATCGCGCTGCTGCGTCGGACTCAACCCAGCTGTCGCCCACTCCTTCAAGCGCGAGCTTTGCTCGGAAGTGAGAATTTGACCTTCAATTGCAGAGATTGCCTCGGCCCTGATCTGTCCGAGGCGAAGGTCACTGGCGTCTGAAGCGGTGCGGCTAACCATGGCAGGACCATACCATCGTTCTGCCCATCACAACAACTGCCCCAAAAACTCCTGCACCGCATGCCCTGGCCTGAACGCCCCGATACGCTTGATTTCCCACTCAAGCCTGATTCCCGAAGTCTCGAGCACCCGCGCGCGGACGGTTTCGCCCAGATACTCCAGATCATAGCCGTGCGCGGTGCCGGTGTTGATCATGAAATTGCAGTGCATCGGCGACATTTGCGCCCCGCCGACCATCAGCCCGCGCCCGCCCGCCTTGTCGATCAGCTTCCATGCGGAATGGTCCGGCGGGTTTTTGAACGTCGAGCCGCCGGTCTTCTCGCGGATCGGCTGCACGGTCTCGCGGTGGTTCTGCACCTCGTCCATCTTGGCGCGGATTTCGGTCTTGTCTGCCGGGTAGCCCTCAAACAGCGCCGAGGTGAAAATCAGATCCTTAGGCGCGGACGAGTGACGGTAAGCATAGCCCATGTCGGCGTTGCTCATAACGTGCAGTTTGCCCTTGCGGTCGATGCCGCGCACTTCAACCACCCGCTCGCGCGTCTCGACGCCATTGGCACCCGCGTTCATGCGCAGCGCCCCGCCAATGCCGCCGGGTATGCCATGGTAAAAGTGAAACCCGCCCAAGCCCAGTTCCAGCGCAAGCGCTGCAACCCGCTTGTCGGGCGTCATCGCCCCTGCGCGGATGGTCGTGTCGCCCGCCTGCACCGCCTCGCCAAAGCCCTTGGCGGAGAGCCGCACCACAAACCCGGCAATCCCGCCGTCACGCACCAGAAGATTCGACCCGATCCCCACCGGCATCACCGGAATCTCCACCGGTACCGCCGCCATGAATGCCGCCAGATCTTCCTCATCCGCAGGCTGGAACATCACCTCCGCCAGCCCGCCGGCGCGGAACCAAGTCACCTTGTCCATCTCGGCATTGGGCGTCATACGTCCGCGCAGACCGTCCAACCTGGACCCAAGTTTCTTCAGAAGTGCTTCACCGTCCATATGCGGACTTTCTTACTTGTTTTTCGCCATTCCAAAATTCGCTGTGGTGAGTCAAATGGAGTGGTTTTCCGAGAACCGGAGCGGAGCGTATGTTAAGTACGTGAGCACCGGAAGCGCAGGAAAACCGCGCCAGTTGGACGCCACGGCGGATTTTAGCCGAGAGCGTTTAGTTCTTTTGGTAGGGCATACGCCCACTGCGTGATATTCCCGGCCCCAAGGAAGATCACATAGTCGCCCGACTTGGCAAGCGAGCGGATCAGCCCGGCCAGTTCCGGCGCACCGTTGATGTGCCGCGCGTCACGGTGACCGCCCGAACGGATCAAATCCACCAGCGTTTCCGAATTCACCCCCGCAATCGGCTCCTCACCTGCTGCATAGACCGGTGCCATGATCACCGTATCGGCATCGTTGAAGCACGCCGCAAAATCGTCAAAAAGGCTGGCCAGCCGCGTAAAACGGTGCGGCTGCACCACAGCGATAACCCGGCCCTTGGCCGAATCCCGCGCCGCCTTAAGCACCGCCTTGATCTCAACCGGATGGTGGCCATAATCATCAAATATCTCAACGCCATTCCACGAACCGGTATGCGTAAACCGCCGCTTGACGCCGCCAAAGCCCAGCAGCCCCCTCTTGATTGCCTCGCCGTCAATGCCAAGCTCATACGCGACAGAAATCGCCGCCGTCGCATTGGAAACATTGTGCCGCCCCGGCATAGGCAGGCGCAGACCAGTCAGTTCGGTCAGCTTGCCCGTCTTCCGGTCACGGATCGTCACATCAAAATTCGTGCCCGGGCCGTCAACAACGCAATTGTGAAAGCGCACATCCGCCTGCGGATTTTCGCCATAGGTAATTACGCGCCGGTCCTCAATCCGCGACACCAGCGCCTGCACTTCCGGATGGTCGAGACACATCACGCCAAAGCCATAAAACGGCACATTCTCGACAAACTGCCGGAACGCCTCGCGCACTTTGTCAAAGGTGCCGTAATGGTCGAGATGCTCCGGATCAATGTTGGTAATCACCGCCACATCTGCCGGCAGCTTCAGGAAGGTGCCATCGCTCTCGTCCGCCTCCACCACCATCCAGTCGCCGCCGCCCATCCGGGCATTGGTGCCATAAGCGTTGATGATGCCGCCATTGATGACTGTCGGGTCCAGCCCGCCCGCATCCAGCAACGCTGCGACCATCGAGGTCGTCGTCGTCTTGCCATGCGTTCCGCCAATGGCCACCGCCTGCCGGAACCGCATCAGCTCGGCCAGCATTTCCGCCCGCCGCACGATCGGCAGCTGCCGCTCGCGCGCAGCCATCAGTTCCGGATTGCCCTTCTTGATCGCGGTCGAAACCACAACAACATCCGCCGTGCCAAGGTTCGCAGCAGTGTGCCCGACAAAGCATTCAATGCCATTATCGCGCAGCCTTTGGCAGTTGGCGCTGTCAGCCTGATCAGACCCCTGAACCTTGAATCCGAGATTGTGCAGCACTTCGGCAATGCCGCTCATGCCGATGCCGCCAATGCCGATAAAATGCACCAGCCCGATATTGGGTGCCATTTTCATGGACGAAGTCCCTTTTTGAAGTCTGAAACCG
>JANPGC010000097.1:0-18745 GCA_031423755.1 Phyllobacteriaceae bacterium
CGGAGCGGCGCTGCAACGTCTCTTCCGGCGTCTGCACGCCGGGCTCCATGCGGATGACGTAGCCGATCTCGGCGGCGATCCGGGCATTGAGTTCGACCACGAAATCGACCGTCCGCCGACGCGCGCGGGGCACGGTTGCAAGAAATGCGACCATTTCGTGAACCACCAGCAGGACCCTTACGGCAACTGGCTGGCGCGTTTCGTTTTTCCCGAGCCTGTCAGGGAACTGAAGATCGAGGTCGATCTTGTCGCCGATATGACAGTCTACAATCCGTTCGACTTTTTCGTCGAGGAAAGCGCCGAGTTCTGGCCATTTGAATACAGCGACGACATCCGGGCGGACCTTGCCATCTATCAGCAGACGGAACCGGTGGGTCCGTTGCTGCAGGGCTTTATCGATGGCATCGACAAGACACGCACACGTACGGTGGATTTTGTCGTCGGCATCAACGCTCAACTTGCAAATACCGTCGGCTATGTGATCCGCATGGAGCCCGGCGTGCAGACGCCGGAGGAGACATTTCAAGCCGGAACCGGCTCGTGCCGTGACACCAGCTGGGTCTTGGTGCACGTGCTGCGGCATCTTGGCTTTGCGGCGCGATTTGTCTCCGGCTACCTCATTCAACTGAAGCCCGACCTGACTGCCATCGACGGGCCTGCGGGCACAGACCATGATTTTACCGATCTGCACGCATGGGCGGAGGTCTATATCCCGGGCGCTGGCTGGATCGGGCTTGATCCGACGTCCGGCCTTCTGACGGGCGAGAGCCATATCCCGCTGGCGGCCACGCCGCATTTCCGCAACGCCGCGCCTATATCCGGCATGGCGTCTTTTGCGGAAGTGGACTTCGGCTTTGACATGCGCGTTGACCGTGTCGCTGAAAGCCCGCGTATCACGAAGCCTTTCTCGGAAGAATCATGGCAAGCACTGAATGCGCTTGGCCATCAGGTGGATGAATCGCTGAAAGCGGGCGATGTGCGCCTGACGCTTGGCGGCGAGCCGACGTTTGTTTCGATCGATGATTTTGAAGCCGCAGAATGGAACACTGACGCAGTCGGCCCGACCAAGCGCGTGCTTGCCGACAAGTTGATACGCAGGTTGCGTGACAAGTTCGCGCCCGGTGGCTTCCTTCATTATGGGCAAGGCAAATGGTATCCAGGCGAAACGCTGCCGCGCTGGACGTTTTCGCTCTATTGGCGGCGCGATGGTGTGCCGATCTGGGCCGATGAAAAACTGATCTCGCAGGAGGGCGCTGACAGCGGCGCGAACGCGAAGACAGCAGAGGCGCTCCTCAAGACGATGGCGGCGGAGCTGGGCGTTGCTGATGAGTTCGTGTTGCCAGCGTTTGAAGACCCGGCGGAATGGATCATCAAGGAGGCCAATCTGCCGGACAATGTGACGCCGCAAAACTCCAAGCTGAAAGACCCGGAGGAGCGCTTCCGCATTGCCCAAGTGTTCGGGCGCGGTCTTACCGAGCCATCCGGCTTCGTGCTGCCGATCCAGCGCTGGCAGGCCAAGAGCAGTGGCGTGAAATGGCGTTCGGAAAAATGGAAAACCCGGCGCGGCAATCTGTTTCTGGTGCCGGGAGACAGCCCCGTAGGCTACCGTCTTCCGCTGGGCACCCTGCCCTACGTGAAGCCGTCGGAGTTTCCATTCGTTTATGAGGCTGATCCGACGGTGCCGCGCGGCCCTCTGCCGGATGCGCCTCTCCGCGACGAGGCAGGCGTTGAACAGACTGTGCGCGAGCAGCCAGTTGCATCCTTTGCCAGCGCGGAGCCGGGCCAGCAGCGCGTTGAGCAGGTCCCCGGAGAACTGGGCGGTGTTGTACGCACGGCCATGTCGGTCGAACCGCGCGATGGCAGGCTTTGTGTCTTCATGCCGCCGATGGAGCGTGTTGAAGATTATCTGGAACTGGTGGCCGTTGCCGAGACAGCTGCACGCAAGCTTGGTCTGCCGGTGCACATTGAAGGCTATGGCCCGCCGCACGACCCGCGTTTGAACGTCATTCGCGTTGCGCCAGATCCGGGCGTTATCGAGGTGAACATCCATCCGGCGTCCACGTGGGACGAATGCGTCATCACCACGCAGACCGTCTACGAGGAAGCGCGACAGACACGGCTTGGTGCGGACAAATACATGATTGACGGGCGGCAGGCAGGCACCGGCGGCGGCAATCATGTGGTGCTGGGCGCTGTAACGCCGCTCGACAGCCCGTTCCTGCGCCGCCCGGACCTTTTGAAAAGCACGATCCTGCACTGGCAGCGCCATCCGAGCCTTTCCTATCTGTTCTCCGGCATGTTCATCGGGCCGACCAGCCAAGCGCCACGCATCGACGAAGCGCGGCATGACGGGCTCTATGAGCTTGAGACGGCGCTGTCGCAAATTCCCAAGCCCGGGGAAGGCGTGCAGCCCGCGCCATGGCTGGTTGACCGGCTTTTGCGCAATCTTCTGGTCGATGTCAGCGGCAACACGCACCGCGCCGAGATCTGCATCGACAAGCTCTATTCGCCGGATGGTCCGACAGGCCGCCTTGGATTGATCGAGTTCCGCGGTTTCGAGATGCCACCAGACCCGCGCATGAGCCTTGCCCAGCAGGTGCTGATCCGCGCGCTGGTTGCCCGGCTTTGGCATTCGCCGCTCTCCGGCGCGCTGACGCGCTGGGGCACGACGCTGCACGACCGCTTCATGCTGCCGCATTATGTCTGGGAAGATTTCCTCGACGTGCTGCGCGACCTTGGCGATCACGGATTTGTCGTTCGCCCGGAATGGTATGAGGCGCAGGCGGAATTCCGTTTTCCGCGCTGCGGCGAGGTGGAATACGAGGGCGTGCATCTGGAAATCCGGCAAGCGCTTGAGCCTTGGCATGTGCTGGGTGAGACAGGGGCCATCGGCGGCACCGTTCGTTACACGGACAGTTCGGTCGAGCGGCTTCAAGTCAAGCTGACGACTGCCGACCCGGAGCGCTATATCGTGGCCTGCAACACACGCCGCGTGCCGCTGAAGAAAACCAATATCGGCGGGACGTCAGTCGGCGGCGTGCGGTTCAAAGCCTGGCAACCCTCGCTCGCCTTGCATCCCGTTCTGCCGGTCAATGCGCCGCTGACGTTCGATATCTACGACACGTGGAACGGGCGGGCGCTTGGCGGATGTGTCTACCATGTCGCCCATCCGGGCGGGCGGTCGTATGATACTTTTCCGGTGAATGGCAACGAAGCGGAGGCTCGCCGCCTTGCGCGCTTCGAGCCGCGCGGCCATACTCCCGGTTCTTACGCACCGCCGCCGGAATCAACGCATGGCGAATTCCCCATGACACTCGACCTGCGGCGCGCAGCCGGAATATTGTAAATGCCATCGCAGTCCGCCAAGTCCCGGCCAGACCCTGTTTCACGGCTTCTGGCCGGATATCGGACGATGGATGGCGTGCCGGATGAACTGATGACCGCCGATGGCGCGCTGCGCCCGGCTTGGACGAGGCTGGTCAGCGCGATTGCATCAATGCCCGCGAAGGAACTTGCGGAGCGGTTCGCCAGCGGCAACCAATATCTGCGCGACGCGGGCGTTTTTTACCGGCGCTATGGCGCGGAGGATTCGGCTGAGCGCGACTGGCCGCTGAGCCATATGCCGGTGATCATTGCCGAGGAGGAATGGGCGGAAATCAGCGCTGGCCTCATCCAGCGCGCGGATTTGCTCGAACAAGTGGTTGCCGACCTCTATGGCGCCAATCAGCTTGTGGCCGACGGTCACTTGCCTGCCGCGCTTGTTGCTGGCAATCCGGAATGGCTGCGCCCGCTTGTCGGCGTCAAACCGCGTTCCGGCCACTTCCTGCATTTCGTCGCGTTTGACATTGGTCGCGGGCCGAAGGGTCAGTGGTGGGTTATCGGCGACCGAACCCAGGCACCGTCCGGCGCAGGCTTTGCGCTTGAGAACCGCATCGCGACATCGCGCATTTACTCCGGGCATTTCGCCCGCAGCAATGTCCACCGGCTCGCCGGGTTTTTCCGCGCTTTCCGGGACCGGCTGCAGGACATGCGCGAAGGCGTGGACAGCCGTGTCGGCATCCTCACGCCCGGGCCCATGAACGACACCTATTTCGAGCACGCCTACATCGCCCGCTACCTTGGGCTCATGCTGCTGGAGGGCGAAGATCTGACCGTGCGCGACGGTCATCTCATGGTGCGCACCGTCGCTGGGCTGAAGCCGGTAAACGTCTTGTGGCGGCGTCTGGATGCATCATGGGCCGACCCGCTTGAACTCAATGAAAACTCAAAGCTTGGCACTGCCGGTCTGTTGGGGACAGTCCGCGAGGGCAATCTCGCGCTCGTCAACGCGCTGGGGTCCGGCGTTCTTGAGAGCCGGGCGCTGCTCGCGTTTCTGCCGCGCATCAGCACAGCCTTAACCGGCCAGCCGCTTGCCATGCCCAACATTGCGACGTGGTGGTGCGGTCAAGACGATGAGCGTGAGTACGTCAAGGCAAACGCCCGGCGGATGTCCATAGGCGATGCCTACTCCACGCGTCCGCTGTTCGATTTTGACGACGATGCAGTTATTGGCGGGCGCTTCAAGGACAAATCAGATCAGCCGCTCGACGCATGGATCGAAGAGGGCGCAGGTGGGCTCGTGGGTCAGGAAGCAGTTGCGCTTTCGACCACGCCGACCTTTGAGCAAGGTGTTCTTGTTCCAAGGCCCATGGGCCTGCGCCTGTTTCTGGCACGCACAAAAGCCGGATGGCAGGTGATGCCCGGCGGATTTGCACGGATCGGCAGGTCGGGATCGGCGACTGCGCTGGCGCTTCAGGGCGGCGGCTCAACGGCAGACGTTTGGGTCGTGTCAAACAAGCCGGTCGCAGCCGACAGCATGATGGACTCAGCGTCAACGCCCTACAGCAGGCAACAGCCGGCCGTGCTGCCAAGCCGTGCCGCGGACAATCTCTTCTGGCTTGGACGATATGTGGAGCGAGCCGAATACACGATCCGCCTGCTGCGCGCCTACCATTTGCGTCTGGCCGAATCTGTTTCCTCTGAGACACCGTTGCTGGTCTTTACAGCCAGCGTGCTTGAGACGCTCGGGGCCGAACCTGATGAAGGACTGCCGAACGGCATCGCAAGGATGTTGGGTTCAGCGACAAATGCAGCCGGGCACGTGCGCGACCGCTTCTCGATTGACGGATGGCTGGCGTTGCATGATCTGTCGAAGACAGTGCAACAGATGAGCAAGACGGCAAAGCCGGGCCATGACATGGCGCGGGCAATGGGCGTGCTCCTGCGCAAGCTGTCCGGATTTTCCGGCCTTGTGCATGAAAACATGTATCACTTCACCGGCTGGCGCTTCTTGAGCATCGGGCGCTCACTGGAGCGGGGCGCATCGCTGGCAGGCATGCTTGCGTCCTTTGCCGACCCAAAGGCTCCTGATGGCAGTCTCGATCTCGCCGTCGAAGCTGCCGACAGTGCGATGTCGCACCGGACGCGGTTTGCCGTGTCAACCAACCGCGCCACGGTCATTGACCTTTTGGCGCTTGATCAGCTCAACCCGCGCTCGATCCTGTTTCAACTCAATGAAATCAACAGCCATATCGGTTTCCTGCCCGAGACTGAATCCGATGGTCCGCTTTCGCCCTTGCAACGCTCCATAATGAAGGCCCACACGAACCTCGCTCTGCAAACGCCGGAGACGCTCAGTTCATCGTCCCTGCTGGCGATAAGGCAGGACTTCTACGTGCTGTCGAACCAGCTCTCAGCAGCCTATCTGGCTTGAGGCGCACATGCTCTACGATGTCACGCTCAAAATAGAATACGCCTACGCCAGCGCGGCGGAGGCGAGCCGCCAGATCATGCGCCTGTTGCCGCTTGACATTCCTGGCGAGCAGCGCGTCGTGGCCGGGACGCAGGACGTCAAACCCAAGCCGCAGGAATGGATCAACCGGACTGACTTCTTTGGCAACCGCAGCGTCGAGATCGCCTTTACCAAGGCCCATCGCGACATTGTTTTTACCATGCATTCCCGCGTGGAGCGGTTTGAGCGCGCAGCCATCGCCGACACTTCCCCTGGGCTCGATCAGATTGGCAATGAGGTCGAACAGATCACGGGCCTTGATGCAACGGCACCACATCACTTCCTTGGTCCCTCGCCTCGTGTTGCGCTGGAGAGGGCCACGACCGGTTATGCCCGCTCGCTGATCACACGGACCTCAAGCACTTGCGAAGCCGTCATCACCATCGGCAAGGCCCTGCATGATGACATGACCTATGACGCAGAAGCGACGACTGTGGACACGCCGATGCTGGAGGCATTCGAGGGACGGCGCGGGGTGTGCCAGGACTTCTCCCACATCATGATCGCCTGCCTTCGCGGCATCGGCATACCGGCAGGCTATGTCAGCGGATTTCTGCGCACCACCCCGCCTCCGGGCAAGCCTCGGCTTGAAGGAGCTGATGCGATGCATGCCTGGGTGCGGGCGTGGTGTGGTCCTTCGATGGGCTGGATTGAATATGACCCGACCAATGCGATTACCGTCGGTACAAATCACATTGTTGTTGCGCGGGGGCGGGACTATTCAGATGTCGCGCCGGTCAAGGGAATGCTGCGCACCTCCGGCGACCATACCACAGAGCAGTATGTCGACGTCTTGCCACTTTCGGCAAACACTGCCTAAGCATCGAAATTGCCACTGTGGGTGTGCCGCATTGCTGCTGTGGTCATGCCATTGCGCATAGGCCGGTCCTCGCGCGAAGAGTGCATTTTGGTTGGAAAAACAATCAAATTTTGTCCATGTCCGCTTGCGCGATAAGTTGTATTGGGATAGCATTCACTTAGGTCCGTATGTATAAGCTTTGTCTTTTGCTTTGAACGAGTAAAAGACTTTTGGTCAATGATCTTGATCAGCTGGAGTATTACTATGGCCGGTGAACAAGCAAATCAAATGTTTTGGGACAAATTTGCTACCATTGGCGGTACTGGAGGCCTGTTAGTCATAGCATTGACTGTCGGCTTTCTTGCATACCGTGATTGGCAACTTGCGAAAACTGCTCCCGATGATCAGAGCCGCATGCCATTCAGTGCGAAATTCCTGTTGATTGTGCTCGGCGGGTTCGTTTTTGTATGGATGGTCAAATCGATCTTCAGCAGCACGTCGCAGGGAACCGGCTTTGCTACCGTCGCCGGGCTTATTCTTCTGGGCGTTGCTGCGGTAATCGGCATCATGAATCTGCTCAGCGTTTCGGCGGCAAGGATTGGCATCATCGACGGACGCCAGCCATTCGGGCTGCCTGAAGGGTCGGTCCGGGCGATCCTCACCATGGCGTTCATTGTGCTGGTCGGCGTGCTCTCATCATTTTTGCTGACTGGCAACCAAAGCCGCAACCCCTTCGCCGGCGTTGGCATGGAGGCAGCCACATTTGCCACGCGGCCGGGAGCGGACGCTGTGGCGCAGGAATTGCGCAAGATTTACGCGGCGGACGCGCTCATCGAGATAAAGACCATTGTGGCGGGGGACGAAGCAGAGACTTTTGCCGTTGTCGTTCATCCAAGGATCGACTTCACCGTCGCTGATGACATCGCCAAACAGACGCTGACGATGATCTCGACCATTCTTGCCGCAATGATTGGCTTTTACTTCGCTTCGCGGGGCGGTGGCGAAGGAGCCGACCCGGCGGCCGCACAGCGCTCCAGGGCCCAGCTTGATCTCGACGACCTCACGTCAAAGTCCAAAGTCGAGGCGGAATTGGCATCTCAGCGTGCCAGTCTGGAAAGTTTGAGAGCGGCAATCAAGAAGAATGACGATGCCAATCAGCGACGGCACATGACAGAGTTGTTGATAGCGCCTGCTGCTGCCCTGCAACAGTTTTCAGATCAGTGGTCGGGGGTGAAAGCGATTGCCGCCAACAAGGACGCCACGTTCAGTGACATCCAATCTGCCAGGACACTGCTTGGTGAACTAACGGACAAGCTGGGGCGCTCAGCCAGCACTTTGGCAACCTTGAAGCAGCAGATCGATCCGTGACGCGCGTGGCGGAGAACGGGAAAAGAACGTCTGCAAAAGGGATTGGATATGGCTGACCGCATTGCGCCGATGGATTTGACGCCAGATTTGATTCGATCGCTCGTGTTCGAGACATTTGGTCTGCGCCGGTTCACACAGGATTCGCCGATCAACGCCGACGTCTGGGTGCGCTTCCTGAATTTGGCGCGGTGGCGATTAAAGGCTCCGGGAGAACGGAGCGGGGCGATCGAGTCTTACCGGGTGCCGCTGATACTGACGCCGAAGCAAACCATGGATTCTGACGGCACGCCCGCAGGCCACGCCGGGCTGCTGGCGCGCAAAATACGCAAGGCCATAAATGGCGGAGAAACGCCAAATGAAGCGCAGCTTGAGGCCATGGCCTATTTCCGGGTTGCCGCGACCAGCCGCCATGTCGCCATCGACGCCACCTTTTACGACCTGCTCAGCTATCTGCTGCCCCTGTGCGACTGGTGGCGCAAACTGCCACCTGTTGATCTCAACAATCAGAGAAAACTTCTGGAGCGCGAACTGAAAGACGGCACGCCGATCCCTCAAATCATTACCAAACTGCCGAACACTGAAGCCTATCGTTTTGCTGCCTTGGCAACGATTGTTTATGGCTTGCTGACCAAGACAATTGAAGATTTGGACATGGCCAGCATCATGAGGGTGATTGCGCCAACGCACTCGCCAAACGAAGACCTGAAGCTCGAGCAGGAGCTTTTCGGCACGATGGGGCGCAAGCCATCTCCAGCCGAGATCGAGAGTAACTTGCGCTTTTTCGCATGGCTTGACAGCACCTATGCAGAGTTGGTCGGCCAGA
Organism: Phyllobacteriaceae bacterium; assembly: GCA_031423755.1. Lineage (GTDB taxonomy): Bacteria > Pseudomonadota > Alphaproteobacteria > Rhizobiales > Rhizobiaceae > JANMEX01. Next base: position 8,821 of record JANPGC010000097.1, read on the forward strand.
CCAATATGAACCGCAAAATCCCGGAAAGAGGCGACAGCAACGGCGGGAAAAATACATCGATCTGGAAAATACACCTTAACCGCCCGGCAATCCGCCAGGCATCGTCTCCAAAGCCAACGCCCGGCAAGATCGCCGACCGGATAGACAACAGCTCGATTGTCACCATCAAGGCCGATGCCGCGCGACGGCTGTTCAACATTGGCACGGCCAACCTTTGCTGGGCAGTTATCGACACCGGCATTGATGCCACTCATCCTGCGTTTCATGACCCGGATGATCCGCAAAAGACCCGCGTTGTTGCGACGCTCGACTTCACGATGCTGCAGGAGATTCTTTCGGCGCACGAAGGTGTGCTGAAGGAAATATCGAAGAAGATCGAGCTTGAAACTGGTGACCCTGAAAAGGCCCTGCGCAAGATCAAGCAGCTTTCAAATGACTTGAAGACCCTTCGGCAGCATGTGACGAGGGGTTATCAAATCGACTGGGGTCTGGTCGAACGAATTATCACAATTGATCCCAAAGATGCTTCCCCGCCATCTGACCAGCACGGTACGCACGTCGCGGGTATCATTGGCGGCAACATTCCTGCACCAGGCGCAATATCGGTTGCCGCCAGAAAGCATGGCAAACTGAAGGAAGCCGCAGAGAGATTTGGACCGTTCGAAGGCGTCTGTCCGGATATCCGCTTTTATGACTTGCGCGTTCTGGGCGATGCGGCGTCCGAACCGGGCAAAGCCGACCCGGTCAAAAGCGACGAGTTCGTCATCCTTGCCGCTCTTGATTACATCGCCTGGAAAAACAGTGATCCGATCAGGCCCGTCATTCACGGTGTGAATGTCTCACTTGCCATTCCGTTCGCAGTCGGTGCGCATGCTTGCGGCCATACGCCGGTTTGCGACGCTTGCGACCGGCTGGTCTGGAACGGCACCGTTGTTGTGGCCGCCGCCGGCAATTCCGGGTTTGACGAAAGCGACTTCCTTTCCAACCTTGGCATTGGCTATCGGGGCATTTCGATCACGGACCCGGGTAATGCCAACGAAGTGATCACAGTCGGATCAACCCATTTCAGCGAACCGCACACTTATGGCGTCAGCTATTTTTCGGGCCGCGGACCGACCGGCGACGGGCGGATGAAGCCGGATATCGTGGCGCCCGGCCACAAGATTTTTTCAACGGTGCCTGGCGACGAGATGGCGGTTCTGGACGGCACATCCATGGCCGCTCCTCATATCTCGGGCGTGTGCGCGCTTATCATGGGACGTCATACCGAACTGATGGGCGAACCCGAGCGCATCAAGAAAATCCTGATGAACACGGCCACAGACCTTGGCCGCGAGCGGCATTTTCAGGGTGCCGGGCTCGTCGATGCGTTGCGGGCGCTGCAATCAGTCTGAAAGTGAAGGAGTCGGCGATGCCGGACGATGCCAAAGGCAAGATCATATTTGAGGCAATGGACGCAGGCCACGGTGACGCCATTCTGGTGCGCTATCCGGGCACAACGGACTACGAGAAGATCATCTGGATTGACGGTGGCCCAGCCAGCACGGGGAGCCACTACAAGGCCGCGTTCAATCCGTTTAATGCGTCAATTCTTCCAAGGCTTCTGCAAATAAAGGCGGAAATTGACGCGCGCGGGACTGACAAAGATGCAAACGCCGGAAAAGAGGAATTGCCGCTCGAATTGGCCGTCTGCACTCATGTGCATGATGACCATATTGTGGGCGTACTCCAGTTCTTCAAGGAAAAGAGCCGAAAGCCAATCAAGACTGCTGATGTAAAGAAGTTCGAAATTCGCCAGCTATGGCACAATTCCTTTTCCAAGACGCTTGTCGGCGCCGACATCCTTCAAGCGACTGCCAAAGGGGTTCAGCCGGTATCTGTCGGCCAAGGCGACATGCTGACAAAACTGGCTGCGGTATTCAATACGGAGTTGAATCCGGAGGCGGCTGGCTCGCTCGTCGCTCAGGGCCAGGTTTTCGAGTTTCCGCCCGTGACTGTCACGGTTCTGAACCCCGGTGCGGACGATCTGGCGAAGCTGAAGAAAACTTGGGACGAGAGCGGCAAGGAGGAGGCTGCCGGAGGCATCCAGCCCGAGGCGCTGGGCGACGGGACTGTCCTGTTCAACAATGACAATGACGAGTTCAATCTTTCCTCTATCACCATGCTGATGGAAGGGTTTGGCCGCAGGCTCCTTCTGACCGGTGACCAGCTCAGCGAGAACATCGTCGATGCGCTGGAGGGACTGAAGGACAAGAAAGGCAAGCCACTCAAGGAAAAGGGCAAGCCCGTCCACTTCGACCTGATCAAGGTGCCGCATCATGGCTCGAAGGCGAATGTGCAGAAACGGTTTGTTGATGAGGTTACTGCCGACATCTACGTTTTCTCGGCCAACGGCAACGATCAGAACCCTGATCCCGAAGTGCTGGAGCTGTTCATTGCTGCGGCAAAGGACCGCAAATTCATCATGGGGTTCACAAACGGTGATTTCAAATACAAACCCCGAAAGGGCAAATTTCCTGCGTTCACGGATGGAACGATCGTCAAGACGCTGAAAGACGCAATCAAACACCTGCAAACCGATAGCAAGGATTTCCGCGACAACGTGACCATCGAGGTTCGCGGCGGCGAAAACCAGCGGGCGATGCCAAACCAGCATGCCCTGATTTACGAACTGCCTGCCAAACCCTGAAGGAGGATGCCATGCCTGCCGTTCAACCAAAATTGTCAGCCATTGATGGCGAAAAGCTTGAGGATGGTTCGGGACTTTGCATTTCCGGCGGCGGGTACCGCGCGATGCTGTTTCATGCCGGGGCGATCTTCCGGATGAACGAACTTGGGCTGGTGTCCAAACTTGACAGGGTGTCGAGCGTTTCCGGCGGGTCAATGACGGCTGCGGCCCTCGCGGTCGCATGGAAGAGCCTGAAATTCAATCCGCAAGGTGTGGCCACCAATTTACGCGAGAAATTTCTCAATCCACTGCTGGCGCAGGCTGAGGATTCCATTGATGTGGGATCGATCCTGGGCGGGCTTCTTCCGTTTGTTTCTGCTGGAGAATTGGCGGCCCGGAGCTATGCGAAGAACCTGACAAAGGGCGCAAACCTTGCCGACATTCCGCAGTCGCCGCGCTTTGTGTTCAATGCCACCAATTTGATGACTGGCGGCCTGATGCGATTCCGCGGTGATATGGTTGCCGAATGGCGCATCGGGCAAATCCGCAATCTCAAACTCAAGCTCGCCGACGTGGTCGCTTGTTCTGCAGCGTTCCCGCCGTTTCTTTCGCCGTTCGAGATTGACCTATCAGGCGGCGTACTTGAAACGGATGCAGGTGCCACCCTGTCGCGGCCGCCGTTCACCCAACGAGCCGCGCTCACGGATGGCGGAGTCTATGACAATATGGGAACCGAGGCGGTATGGAAGCGGTACCGCACGGTGTTTGTCAGCAATGCCGGCAAACCGTTTGGTCAGCAGGAGAAACCTTCGAACGACTGGCTGCAGCACTCGCTCCGCGTCATCGATATTCTAATGGATCAGTCAGAGAATCTGCGTGAGCGCATCCTCGGCGACGCCTATTCCACAGGCGCACGCACGGGCACGATGTGGGGGCTTACCACCGGGCTCAACAGGCCGGAAGACCGGCCAAAGATGCTCTCCAAGAAAGAGTATGAGGCCGCGCAGGCAATTTCGACACGGCTGACCAGGCTGTCGAAGGCAGATCAGAATTTGATCATGAAGGCAGGCTACGCGCATGCCGCCAGCCGTATCCGCAAATATTACACGCCTGAAAAGGGCGGGCCTGACGACATTCCGGATGGAACGCCGCCGGTTGCCTGAGACAGCAATAGTGCCAAGATCGAACAGGAGGCATCGATGTCAATTACCAACAATCTGATCGACGGGATTACCATGCAGCCGTTGGTGCATGTCGGCGCGAACCAGACGCCAAGTCTGCTCGTTATCCACTATTCGGTGACTGACACAGTGGCGCAGGCGGTGGCGGCGCTGAACGACAGAGTGCTGAGCTATCACATCCTGATTGCCAAGGACGGCAAGGCCTTTCAGACACGTCCGTTCACCAAGACTGCCGCCCATCCCGGTTTGAGCAACTGGAAAGAGCAAAGCGATGTCACGCTCAGCGCGTCAGTCAGCCGTGGCTCAGTCGGCATCTGCCTGATGAACAAGGGTTTTGCGCATGGCAGCTCACCGCATGCGGCGGGCAAGCTGATTTACAATCCTGATGATCCATCGATGCAGCAGTGGGAGACTTTCCCGAATGCGCAAGTGACAAAGTGCCGTGAGATTGCCGCAGACATTATCGCAACTTACCCTGTTACCGACGTGGTCGGGCATCATGACATTGCCATTATGGGCAAATTTGATCCCGGGCCGCTGTTTGATCTTGATGTGTTGAAGGCTTTGGTGACCCAACCGAAATCGCTCGGGTTCAAGACGAAAGTAAAAGCCAACGACACCCTGAACCTGCGGCGCGGGCCGGATGCGGGAGCGCCGCTGATCCGCGCACTTGCGGCGGGCTCGGAGGTCCACATCCGTTCAATCGTCTATGGGTCACGGGCGCAATGCATCCAGCCCAGCCCGCCTTCAAAGGCCCGCTACCTCACCAAATGGGCATCTGTCGATGTTGACGGCAGCGACACACATGCCGGGTTTGTCAACATGAGCGGACTGACATCGACGCCGTTGTCGGCTGGCTTGGCGGCGTTTCTGTAAAGCTGACTGCTTCAAGGCCGATATTTCCAGGTTGCACTTCAAAACAGGAGAGGATCATGACGAGATTTATAGTGACCAACGTCTACACGGGCGCCAATCTCCGCGCCTCCGCATCGCAAAGCGGCGCACTGCTCCGAAATCTGCCGTTTGGAACAAACGTCGATCTTGTTCAAGACACTGGAACCAACTGGAAAGAGGTCCGCGTTGTGCAGGCCGGACCGGCAGTGACCGGCTTCGTGTCCGACGTCAATCTGACTGTTGCCAAGACAGACGCGATTTCGAGGCTGATTTCAGCGGCTGCATTTTATTGGGAGCTGTTTGATCGCGGGGCGGGCACTGAGGATGTCGAGCCCTTCAAGGCTCACGTTCTGAAAATGTGGGCCGACCTTGGAATGGGCAGCCCTCCGGGCGACAACACCAGCCATCCGGACTGGCCGTGGTCGGCGGCCGGCATGTGCGCGTTTATCCGCAAGGCAGGAGGCTACACGGGCTTCAAGCCATCGACAAAACACGCGCGCTACATCAATGACAGCATCGTCAAAATGAAGGCCAACAAGCCTGCGCCATTTTGGGGCTTCAGGATCAACGAGAAGAAGCCTGAAGTCGGTGATCTGATCGCGCAATGGCGCGTCACAAGAATCGACTATGATTTTGCCGCCACCCACGCGGACTTCTCATCGCACACCGACGTCGTCTGCCAAGTGCTTGGCGACAGCGTGCGCGCCATCGGGGCAAATGTCCCGACGGATACGGTCGGTGTGAAGGTCTACAGGTTGGATGCGAATGGTTTCCTGAAGGGCCAACGCAACGAAATAGCTATCATGAAAAACATGGCCGAATGATACAAGGCCGGCGGGCCGCTGGCAAAGATCATCACTGCCAGCGGCATTGCGTTAAAGTCCGTGCGCCGCAAAATTCCATTCACCCGAGTTCACCCAGCCTTTGCCAAGAGCGATCGTGCCTTTGCGGTTGAGCACCACATGACGCCATTGCGCGCTGGCCGTTTGCGCGCGCAGAAAGCTCATACAGAGCAATTCAAGTTTCTCGCCGTTCGCATTGTCGCGCCACAAGGCGCCGTTCTTTCGGGCGTCCTTTGCATGGCCGCTGTTGCCGGGGCGGGATTCGAGAAAATCGCAAATCAGGTCATCGACCTTGTCAGGTATATTGTCTTCGATGAACTTGGCGGTCTTCTTGGGCGTCAGTCCTTCCAGCCCGCCATTTTGTGTGCGCAGGTCAAAGAACCAGCAAAACAGCCGCTTGGTGGCCGCAGTTCCGTCACGCTCCTTCGCCCAGGCGTTTGCAGCATCAAATGCACCGTCGGCCAACAGCCCGATCTTCCGCCTTTGTTCAACAATCATGCTTGCCGAGCCCATCAGCGCGCGAAGTTCGGCCTTCGGTTTGGCCCGCAGCTTTGTTCCGTTCTGCCAGCTGCGGACAATCGCCAGGCCGCTGGCGGTGGTTCCGTTGCAGGCGTTCCACATCTCGTTGCCAAATGCGGGCATGCTGGCCAGCACAACAGTCTTGCCGACTGTCTTGACCATCGGCTGCAATGACTTCATGCCGATGTTCCACTGCAATGCGCCGCAGGAGATTCCCATGCCATCAAAATCGCCGCTTACACCGCGATAGGGGTCACCTGCAACTTCAAACCCCGGTGTGATCGCAACCGCCGAGTTGAACCAGTCTTCTGGTGTATCCATGAGTCCGCTCCATTTGTTGGTGGTGGTGAAAGTTGATTTCGTCTTCTTCGCTTGCCGGACAGCCGTTCTCACCCGCCCAGCTTCTTGCTGATCGCCTTGGAGATGCTCGGTCCCCAGCCGTTGACCAGCTGGGTGAAAAGCGCCTTTTCGCTGACATTCAAGCCTTCCAGCGTGTTGTCCTTCCCGCGGTTGACCATCTGGTAGGTCTTGATCAAGAGGTCCGCTTTGCCCGGCCCGAAGCCGACGTAGCCCTGCACGGCATCGCGTATCTGGTCATAGGTGTTTCCGGCATCTCGGCTTGCCTTCATTGCCGCCTTGATGTCATCGGGGAAGGTGTAGACCTGATCCTCGTTGCGGGTGGACAGTTTCGGGTCGATCTTGAGATCGGCCGGGCGCACCTCGTTGGCCTCATGCGCTGCCAGTGCGGCATCGGGCACGCTGGGCGGTGCGCCATCCTGTTTGGAGCTCTCGCTGTATTTGGAATCAATGGTTGCCTGAACGCTGAGTTTGGGCACTTCCTGCAGCTTCATGTCGAGCACCGCAGCCTTTACCTTGATGGTCGAATCGACCTTTTGCTTTCCACCCTTGATCTTGCTCAAGACACCATCCGTGGTCACATCCACCGTGTATTTGACCCAGAATTTCTTGTCATTCACCCAGGTCTTCACAGTCTCTTCAATCAGCCGGTTGTGCTCTGCATTGGCGCTGGCGGTGATTGGAAACAGATTGCGCGCCTCGCCCGGCCCACCCAGATTGTCGTTGAGCAGATGGCCGCGGATATAGCGCAGATGGGTGTCGCCTTCCGTGCCGCCCGGCAGCAAGTCCATCAGGTCGGCCTGATCCTTTGGCGGCCCGCCCTGGTCATGCTCAGGGCCGAGCGGAAAGGCGGTCATCTTTATGCCGACATCATGCCCGGCAAGGTTGGTGACACCAAAACCCACTTTGGTCATGTGCTTTTGCGCGATGTCAGTTGGAAGGCCGGTCGAGTTGAGCGGTTCGGTGGACTGGACTTTCAGCGTCGGATTGATCTCGCCGACAATGGCAAACCCCTTGTCGAAATCCCCTTCATAGCCGAGTTTGGCAAGGCCGAACCGTGCCTTGATACGGGGAAAGAAATTGTCGAGCTGATTGGTGTCGTCGGCGACCGCACCGGCAAGCTCAATCGCCTTTTGCGCCGCGTCAACATCTTCCTGCTGCTGCTCGTGGGTCCTCTCGCTCGGCACGGGCGGCTCGTCCAGCGTCGCCAGCGTTATCGGTTTCGGGTAGCGGGGCGTCTTTGCGTTGGGCAGTTTGTCGGGCGGCAATGTTCCTTGCTTGGATGTGTCGGTTTTTGCGGCATCATCCACTGCTGCCGATCTTGCAGGTTCATTGCCCGGCGTCGGCGCAGCGCCGGGATCCTTGTTGGCACCCTCGCCAGTGGCCTTGGCGCCGCCTGCGGGTGGCCCCGGCTTCTTGCCCGGTTTGGCCGGAGGGGCGGGCGGGGTTTCGGTCTTCTTGGCTTGCTCGGCGGTTTCCGGCGGCACCGGGGCCTTGCGCTGTTCCTTCAATGCACCCTTCCATTGCGCCTTGTTCTCAAGCGCCTCGCGCGCGCCAGAGGCAGCTGGGCCGTCTTCCGGCATTGCGCCCTGCACCAGAGATTCCGTGTCAATATCGGACGTCTTCATCTCGATTTCAGGCGGGTTCGGCTGGCCGAACTTGTAGGACATGTGCGCCTGAAGCCCAAGGTCCGGCCCGATGGGCATGACATGCTCGGCAAGCTTCCAGGTGTTTTCCCAAACGGTTACCCACAACGCTTCGACTTCTGCCCATGCGTTCAAACCAACCTTCAGCCGCGCGCCTGCGGCCATTGTGGCTGTGCCTTCGATGCCCCAATCGCCGTTTTCGTAGCTGAGTTCCGGAACAACCGAAATTGCACCATAAATGCCAGCCGTCGCCACGGCTTCAATGCCGCCTGTGAGCGAGCCGAGCAACACATCGAGGCCCAGCCCTGCCCCAAACGCCACATAGCCTTCGACAAAGGCAGGGATAAACATTTCGCCGGAAATGGTGAAACTCGGATCGGTCTTCTCGGAGCCGAATGTGTAGGAGCCTTCAACCTTGATGTTGCGGAAGACGCCCGGCCCGATGCCCGCGCGCACCCCTGCCCGTACCCGGATGATGGCGACGAGAATCGCCCACAGAGGGATGTTCTGCGAATATTTGAACAGTTCCTTGTCGATGCGCTTTTCCGGGAAAAGCTCAAGCGGTTCGGTGACTTCAATTGCGCCAGAAACATCAACTCCTCCTTCCGGCAGGATCGTCGCCGTCAAAGTCCCGGCGAGGCGTGGCATGATCTGCGCCCGCACCTTGCCGGAGCCACCGAGCGCCAGCGTCTTGTCTTCCTTTTGGGCCACTGTCACCAGAATGTTGCCGGAAAGTTTGCCGTCGTCAGCGGAGTAGGCAAGATTGGTCTCGCCGGACCAGAGCTCATCCTTGTAACGCACGGTGACATTGCCGGTGAGCCCGGGGATCAAATCAGTGTTGATCGGAACACCGACTTCGCCCTCAATCAGCCCTTCCTTGTAGGCCAGAACCACATGCACCGGCTGGAGACCCGGCACGGTGATGTCGGCGACGACGCCGAGATTGAGCTGGCCGGTTTCAGAATAGGAGGCTTCGACCTTGCCGGTGCCGATCTTGCCGAATGTCGCCTCGACGCTGCCGGAGAAGGCGAGCTTGCCCTGTTCGGACAATTTGGCGGTGATTGATCCACCGGTGACCGGCACACCCTTGGGGAATTTGTCGGCGCTGACGGTGAGCGATCCGGAGACTTTGCCGTCATTCAGCGCGACAGTGCCGGACGCCTCTTTCAGGGCGGGGACGATCAGCTTGAATGTGCCCGCGCCGGAGAATTTGCCGCCGCGGTCCAACGCAGCCGTCGTGATGGCGACGCTGCCGAATCCCTTGTAGTCAGCGGCAAACGCCGACAGTGTGGCGCTCGGCTTGCCGTTAATGTAGCCGATGTCGATCTTGCCGGCGCTGAGGTTGAGCGCAGGGATCGGCGACGTGTGCGAGGCAATGTCGATGGACGCGGTGGCCACAAGGTTTTTTGCCTCATCGACCGAGAATTCGCCCTTGATGGCGCTGAGGAAGGGCGGGGTTATGTTGATCGTGCCGGACGCAGAGAACGTGCTCGCCTCGCCGAACTTGAACGAGAAGGATGCTGTGCCGAGATCGGGGTAAGCAAGGTCGATCTTGCCCTCGCCGGTCAACTGGCCTGCTGCCGCGTTGATGGTGCCGGAGCCGGTTGCGGTGGCTTTCTTGAATGACTTCGGCAACAGGTCAGCGCCGTTGACTGTGGCAGAGCCGGTGATCTGCCCCTGTTCGTTGATCGCAGCTTTGAGCGTTGGATTGCCCAGCGCCGGGATGGCGATGGTCTTCTGCACCTCGCCTTCAAATGTCGCCGTTCCCGCCTTGTCAACCTTGATCCGGAAGCCGCCGTCGGCGACCGCTGGTATGGC
>JANPGC010000098.1:0-17874 GCA_031423755.1 Phyllobacteriaceae bacterium
GGTTGAGCCAGGCAGTCAGCCAGCCCCAGAATCGGTTGCCGAGGATTGAGCCCCAATGATAAAGCCCGCCCGCAGTCGGGAAGGCTGAGGCAATCTGCGCCATGGCAAGCGCAAACATGCCCGAAAGCGCGCAGCCAACGATCCAGCCAATGCCAGCCCCCGCGCCGCCTACAGACGAGATTGCCTGTGCGAACGAGTTGATGCCGCCTGATAGGATGCAGATGATGGAAAACGAGATCGCGAAGTTAGAGAACTTCGACATGCTGCGCGACAGTTCTTGTGCATAGCCCATTCCATGCAGGACCTTGACGTCCTCATGGTGGTCTTTATCGGTATATTTATCCATGGACATGGATCATTCCCTCCGTGTTCACCCTTTTGAGTTCTTCGCATGAACAGGCTCTGACCCTGCCCCCGTCTCATTCAACTCCCGGAAAGCCGCATCGGCAACCCCGGACAGCAGATCACCCCAATATGCTTGTTGTTGTTCACTGGCGATTTCGTCATTGCGCACCTCAATCATAACGGCGGGCAAGGAACGCGAGCGCGCATGGCGCTCAAGCGTGAAATAGACACGGTCCGCTGGCGAATAGGGCTCATTCACCCCGACCGTAAAATTCGTTTGTGCGCGAAGCAAATCGACCATGCCAAGCGCCCAGGCGCTGTCCTCGTCATGAATGATGCCGACCTCCCAAGGGCGCCTCACGCCGCGATAGACCGGATTGAAAGAGTGAACGGCAATGAAACCGGGGCGAATAGCGTTTGCCAGCCGTGGCTGGAGCGTATCATCAATCAGCGCATGGAACGGGTCATAAAAACGTTCAATCCGCTCCTGCCTTTGGCTGGGCGACAGCCCGACATTGCCGGGAATGATCGTCGTCTCGCTCATTGGCGTGATAAGGTCATGCGCATCAAGCGGGCGGTTACAGTCGATAAGCAGGCGCGAGGCGTTCGAGCGCACCAGCGGCGCGTCAAGATTGTCACTCATGCGGCGTGACACACCAAGCGCGCCTGGGTCCCACGCGATATGTCGGGCGAGATCGGCGGCCTCAAGTCCGAGGCCGCCAAATTCGGCCGGCATGTGGTTCGATGCGTGATCACACACGATAAGGAACGGACCTGCGCCGTCGCGCCGGTCAACCGAAGCGACGATGTCTGCACGCGGCAGACCTGTCCCCACAGAACCCATGCCACCCTCCCGACCCTGTGTACCGTATGTTACGTTGTTTATTATTTCGGGCCGTTGTGTAAGATTTGATACAGATATTTTGCGGCTGTCAATTGACATTCGTCGCGTGTCTGCAAACGTTACGCGATGACACACAGGCGAGTGCAAGCTGAGCCGGCTTCGGGGGAGGCAAAGATGGCCGATAGTATTTCGGAGCGGATCAGCAACACGCTCGATAGCCTGCCCGCCGGAGAACGGAAGGCAGCACAAACGCTGATTACCGAGTATCCTTTGATTGGCTTGAAGACCGTCGCCGAATACGCCGCCAAAGCTGGCGTAAGCTCGCCGACGATACTTCGCTTCATCTCTCGTATCGGCTTCAACAGCTATCCGGATTTTCAGACGGCATTGCAGAATGAAGTCGTGGAGCAATTGCAGTCGCCGCTGGCGAGATCCGAGACGAGGCCAAAAGGCAATGGTGCAGTCGGTCTTGAGCCCTTTGTCGAGGCGCTGACCGAGAACATCCGCGAAACATTCTGCCATGTCTCCGATGCCGAACTGGACAAGATTGCAGCCATGCTTGTTGACAGAAAGATGCGATTGCACCTGATCGGCGGGCGGTTCACAGACCCAGTGGCGCAGTACATGGCGGCACACCTGCGCATCATACGCAAAGACGTCAGCCATGTTGAAGGCCAGGAGGCCAATTGGCGCGACCGTCTGGTGGACATGGGCAAACGTGACGTTGTTATCGTGTTCGACATTCGCCGGTATCAGGAGAGTCTGCTCGCTTTTGCGGAGCGCGCTGCAGGAAAAGGCGCGACAATCCTTCTTTTCACGGACCAATGGCTGTCGCCGATTGCGAGTGTCGCACGCCATGTCATCACCGCGCGCACGGCGGTGCCATCCGCGTGGGATTCGAGCGCCGCTATTCTTGCGCTGGTGGAAGCCGTGATAGGCAGGATCACCATGCGAGGCGGACAGGAAACCGCCGCACGCATCGCCGAACTGGAACGGATGCGGATGACAGCGGGCCAGTAGCGCCCTATCCATGCTTGACCATGACATGGCGCACAGCTGTGTAATCCTCGAGCGCATACATCGACATATCCTTGCCGTAGCCGGACTGCTTCAATCCGCCGTGCGGCATTTCATTGACCAGCATGAAGTGGGTGTTGATCCATGTGCAACCGTAACGCAGTTGCGCGGCAGTCGACATCGCGCGGGCGACGTCCTTGGTCCAGACTGAGGAAGCCAGCCCATAATCGCTATCATTGGCCCACTTTACGGCATCGTCCGCATCGTCAAACCGTGTGATCGATACGACCGGGCCGAACACTTCACGCCGTACAATTTCATCTGACTGCAACGCACCCGCAACCACGGTTGGCTCATAGAAGAAGCCCGTTCCTGAAGGCTGCCTGCCGCCCGTGGTAACCTCCATATGCTTATGCTCCGACGCACGTTCGACGAAGGACGCGACACGATCACGCTGACGCTTGGAGATGAGAGGTCCGATCTCATTTTCAGTGTCATCGTCAGAGTTGAACTTGATGGTGGACACGGCTGTGGAGAGGTCCGCGACCAAGCGGTCATAAATCTTTGCGCCCGCATAAATGCGGCACGCCGCCGTGCAATCCTGCCCGGCATTGTAGAAGCCAAAGGCGCGCAGACCGCCAACGACTTCATCAAGATCAGCATCGTCAAACACGATGACCGGTGCCTTGCCGCCAAGCTCCAGATGGGTGCGCTTGACCGACTTGGCGGCCGCCTGCAGCACCTTCTTGCCGGTGGCAACGTCGCCGGTGATTGACACCATATTGATGCCCGGATGATTGATCAGCGCATTGCCGACACTCTCGCCACGCCCGAGCACCACATTGACCACGCCTTCCGGAAGTATCTCAGCAAGAAGTTTAGCCATCTTCAGTGCCGTCAAAGGCGTCTGCTCAGACGGCTTGAAGACCACGGTGTTGCCGCCGCCAATGGCCGGTGCCAACTTCCAAGCCATCATCATCAGAGGGTAATTCCACGGCGCGATAGAGCCAACGACACCGATCGCATCGCGGCGGATCATTGATGTATGGCCCGGAAGATACTCGCCCGCCGCCTGTCCCGGCATGGTGCGCACTGCTCCGGCGAAGAAGCGGTAGCAATCGACGATAGCGGGGATTTCATCGTTCAGAACGGCATTGATCGGCTTGCCGCAGTTCAGCGCTTCAAGTCTGGCAAACGCTTCCGCGTCGCGCTCAATGGCGTCGGCGATTTTGAGAAGATAATTCGACCGCTCCGACGGCGTGGTGCGCGACCACTTTACAAATGCGTTCTCCGCAGCAACCACAGCAGCATCAATATGTGCTTCAGACGCCTCGGGCAGTTCAAGGATCAACCCGCCGGTCTTCGGATTGAGCACATGCTCGGCAACCTCCGTGCCTTTGACGAATTTGGAACCGATCAGCATTTCGGTGTTGATATGAACAGTCATGGGAAACCTCCTCTGTAAATTATTTGCCCTGCCCTGCCACCCGATCGCCATCACGGGTCAGGTAGAAGGCGGCGAGAATGGGGATCAGCGTGACGATCACCACAGCAATGGCGACCACATTGGTGACCGGGCGCTGGCGCGGACGCACCAGTTCTTCGAGCATCCAGATTGGCAGGGTCTGCTGCTGGCCTGAAGTGAAGGTGGTGACAATCACTTCGTCGAACGACAGCGCGAATGCCAGCATCCCGCCAGCCAGAAGCGCCGTTGAAATATTCGGCAAAATGACATGGCGAAAAGTCTGAAACCCGTCGGCGCCCAGATCCATGGACGCCTCGACCAGCGAACCGGATACGCGGCGGAAACGCGCCACGGCATTGTTGTAGACCACGACAATGCAGAACGTTGCATGACCAAGAATCACGGTCCAGATCGAGAAGGGAATGTCCATCAAGCCAAAAGCCGAGCGCAGTGAAATGCCGGTAATAATGCCTGGCAGCGCAATCGGCAGGATCACCAGGAGCGAAATGGTTTCGCGCCCGAAGAATTTCGACCGTGACACAGCCGCCGCCAGCATGGTGCCGAGCGTCAAGGCGATGACCGTGGCAATGCTGGCAACCTTGACGGACAGCCACAAGGCCTCGCGCACATCGGGACGCTCCCATGCAATGGCAAACCATTTGGTGGTCAAGCCGGGCGGCGGGAAAACGTAAGATTTGTCTTCCGTCGTGAAGGCATAAAGAAAAATCAGAAGGATCGGAAGATGCAGGAATGCGAGGCCGCCTGCGGCAGCGAATTTCAGCCAGACCGGGGCTTGGCTTTCCTTGTCAGAGCGCATCGAACGCCCCCATACGTTTGGCAACAGTCAGATAAATGCCCATGATAACGACCGGGACAACGGTGAGTGCGGCCGCGAGCGGAATGTTGCCTGCCGTCCCCTGCTGCGCATAGACCGCCTGCCCGATGAACAGGCGCGACGAGCCGATAATCTGCGGGATGATGTAATCACCCATCGTCAGCGAGAAGGTGAAGATCGATCCGGCAACAATTCCAGGTAAGGCCAGCGGGAAAATCACATTGCGGAATGTCTGTCCTGAATTGGCACCAAGATCGGCAGAGGCTTCAATAAGATTGCCTGGCACGCGCTCCAATGATGCCTGCACCGGCAGTATCATAAAGGGAATCCAGACATAAACGAACACCAGAAACGTGCCGATGTAGGAAACGGATAGCGAATTGCCCCCAATCACCGGGATGGCAAGCAGCGCATCAAGCAGGAATGTCAGGTGCAGCTTTGCAAAAATCCATGTGACAATGCCCTCTTTTGCCAAGATCAGCTTCCACGCATAGACCTTGACCAGATAGCTCGACCAGAGCGGCATCATGACGCCAAGATAAAACAGCGCTTTCCATTTGCCCTTGGCATAGCGGGCAGCGAAGTAAGCGATGGGGAAAGCGAGGATCGCACAGGCAACCGTCACCGCCGCGGACATCAATAAAGTGCGCAAGATGATGTCGAGGTTGGACGGCGTGAACAGCTCGCCATAGGTCTTGAGCGTGAACTCCGGCACCACGAGGCCAGACATTTCATCTATCGAATAAAAGCTCTGCCACAACAGCGCGACAAGTGAGCCGATGTAAACGATGATCAGCCAGCCAAGCGGCAGCGTTAAGAGTGACGCCAGCAAAAGCCGTGGCTGACTCCAAAGCCGGTCTGCAAGTCGCCCGGTCACACCTTGATCACCGCTGTCGAGAACGGCGCTCATGGCTGGTCTTCCAGAAAATGCAGCGCGGATTTGTCGAAGGCAAGATGCACCGCTGTCCCGGCATCCGGAACGCTTTGCCCTGCCTGCACAACACCCGCAATACGCTGACCACCAGCCTCTGTGACAATGCGTGTTGTCGATCCAAGGTAATGCGCCGCCACCATGCGGGCCTCAAGCAAACCCTTTTCACCGGACAAACCAAGCGTGACCTGTTCGGGCCGGAGACTTGACCAGCGGCGCTGGCCAGAAACCCTCTCGGTGAGATCAGGCGTCAGCACATTTGATGAGCCGACGAAATCGGCAACAAACTTGGTGCGCGGCTTGCCATAAACATCGGCTGGCGAGCCGGCCTGCACGATCTTGCCATCATTGAACACCGCCACCCGGTCCGCCATCGACAAGGCCTCGCCCTGATCGTGCGTCACGAAAATGAATGTGATGCCGAGTGACTTCTGCAGGGTTTTGAGTTCTTCCTGCATTTGCTCACGCAGCTTGAGATCAAGCGCCCCAAGCGGCTCGTCTAGCAGCAGCACCCGCGGCTTGTTCACCAGCGCGCGGGCCAGCGCCACGCGCTGGCGCTGGCCGCCGGAAAGCTGCGAAGGCTTGCGCTCGCCATAGCCCGGCAGTTTCACCATCGACAGCGCGTCCTCCGCTGCCTTGTGGCGCGCAGACCTGTCAATCCCCCTGACCATCAGACCATAGGCGACATTGTCCAGCACCGTGAGATGCGGAAACAGAGCATAGTCCTGAAACACCGTATTTACGTTGCGCCGGTAGGGAGGCACGCCCTCGGCCCGTTCGCCGAATATCGAAATGCTGCCCGAAGTCGGCTGCTCAAACCCGGCGATCAGCCGAAGGCAGGTCGTCTTGCCGGATCCCGACGGCCCGAGCATGGCGAAAAACTCACCCTCGGCAATCTCGAGGTCAACCGCATCGACGGCGCGCACGACACCGAAATGCCGGGAGACGGCATCAAATTTGACAGCAATGGTCATCATCAAACCCTGAAATGGCAGCGGCAATTTTCCAATGCCGCCGCCGCAAAAATTCGGGATGGCGAGTTGAATGTGGGTGACTTTCGAGAACCGGAGCGGAATGGACTAACGTCCATGAGCACCGGAAGCGCAGAGAGTCGCTCGCAGTCGGCCGCCAGCGCGGATTTTAACGCCCGCCGATGACGCCGATGTAGTCCGAGACCCACCGATAATACGGCACACAAGCATCACCTTGCGTCGCGCACTTGGTCTGCGGCGTCTTCCAGAATTTGATCTGGTCGAACTTGTCGCCGCCATTGCCTGCGCAGCCCGCATCGGTCAAAAGCGCATTGCCCTTGCAGGCGGCCGGAACGGAGGGAACCGTGCCGAACCAAGCCGAAACGTCACCCTGCACTTTTGGCGACAGTGAATGCTCCATCCACATGTAAGCGCAGTTCGGATGTTCGGCCTCCGCATGCAGCATTGTGGTGTCAGCCCAGCCGGTGATGCCCTCTTCCGGGAAGGTCGAGGCGATTGGCGTTTTGGCCATGGCGTCCTTGTCGGCGGAGAGCACGTTCACCTGAAACGGCCATGAGCCCGAAGCGACGACGCCTTCGTTCTTGAAATCGTCGATCTGAATGAAGGCATCGTGCCAATAGCGGCCAACCAGCGTGCGCTGGACGCGCAGAAGGTCAAGCGCGGCCTTGTACTGGTCTTCGTTCAACTCGTACGGATCCTTTATGCCCAGTTCCGGCTTGTGGAACATCAGATAGTTGGCGGCGTCAGCAATATGGATCGGGCCGTCGTAGGCCTGCACGCGGCCCTTGTTGGACTTGCCGTCCGGCAGGTTCATCTCTTCAAACACCACGTTCCAGCTCTTCGGCGCTTCCTTGAAGGTGTTGGTGTTGTACATCAAAACGTTCGCGCCCCAGACATAGGGCGTGCCGTAGTGCTTGCCGTCCACAGTCTGCCAAGGCGCATTTTGCAGGCGCGGGTCGATTGTGGACCATGACGGGATCAGCGCCGTGTTGATTTCCTGCACGCGCTTCCCCGCGACCAGACGCAACGAGGCATCGCCAGAGGCCGTCACAAGGTCAAACCCGCCTTCGTTCATCAGCGCGACCATTTCGTCGGAAGTCGCAGCAGTCTTGACCGAGACCTTGCAGGACGTTGCCTTCTCAAATTCGGTGACCCAGTCATAGGCCTTGTCGGTCTCGCCGCGCTCGATGTAACCGGCCCAGGCGACAATGTTGACCGCGCCCTCGCCCTTGCCGAGCTCTTTCATCATCTCGGCAGAAGCCGGAGCGGTGAACGCCATCGTCAACGCGATTGCGGTGCAGCTGTTGAGAATCTTTTTCATGAAAATCTCCCTTGAACAAAGGATGCGCCGTTCCTTTTGCCCCGCATTGGAGGCGTGCTTCATCCCGTATTCGCAACCTTCCGCAAAACCTGAGCTTTCGCAAATTCATAATTCAGAATTGATGTATCGGAACTTCCGATTGTTGACTTCGACACACCTCTCCAAACCGGGTGATGACAGTCACAGCGCCGGCATCTATTGGTTTATGCAGACGGAGTGAAACCATGCTGCGGCAAAAGGCGCGGAGACTATTGCGGGCACCGCTTGAGATGCGCGCGATCTGGCGCGATCGAACTCTATCGCGCGTAGCGCATCATGAGGTCGCAATCTGCGCGATTTTCCGTGAAGAAGCTCCGTTCCTTGCTGACTGGATCGCATTTCACCGACATGTCGGCGTCACCAAATTTTTCCTCTACAACAATTTCTCGACCGACAATTTTCGCGACGTTCTTGCACCGTTTGTCGAGGACGGAACTGTCTTCTGGTACGACTGGCCGGTACAAGTTGGACAATTGCCGGCGTACCGCCATTGCGTGAAGCACCATTGGCAAGATGCGCGCTGGATTGCCTTTATCGACATTGACGAATTCTTGTTCCCGACAGAGGGTATCTCTCTGGCAGACTATTTGCGCACACAAACGCACGTCCCAGGCGTGCATGTCTGGCAGGCATTCTTTGGCTCTTCAGGGCACAAGAAGCGACCGGATTTACCAGTCCCACTGGCCTACACCATGCGCGCGCCGCTTTCGCATACCTCAATCAAGACCATCGCCAATCCTCGCCAGATCTGCAAGGCGGGTGTGCACGAGATGAAGTTCTGGGCCGGCAAAAGCCGGGACAGCGCCGGACGCGAGCTTCTGCGCGGGCAGGCGCCAATCATGGAAGGGCTGCGGATCAATCACTATTGGTCACGGTCGATGGAGGACCTGCGCCAAAAGGTAGCGCGCGGCGATGCGTCGACGGCAAACCAACGCGATCTTGCCTGGCACCTGGATCTTGAAACAACACTGAACGCTCAAAAGGACGAGTCTATTCTCAAACTCGCCAAAAAGGTGTTCGGGCCGCTTTCTCCCGACAGCAAGCCTGTCTCAACCTGATCAAATCGACCGTTCACCCCTGCTCCGCCCGCCGCGGTGCAACTGCGCAACTTTGATGAAGTCTCGTGCCGTTTCTGGCAAACCGGATCCTTTGCGCCAGACAATTCCGACCTGCACCGCCGGAAGCTGGCCAGAGACATCCCGGCTTTCAATGCGGTCGCCTTCCAGAGACCAAGGGCGATATACAAGATCGGGCAAGAGCGCGATGCCAGCGCCAGTTGCGACAAGCGAACGCACAGCCTCAACCGACCGCGTCCGGAAAGCAACATTTGGCCGGGCGCCAAACGCCGCCATCAGCTTGCCGGTGTTTTCTTCAATCTCGTCAACAGTCAGCATAATCAGCGGCTCGGCTGAAATATCACTCATGCTGATCGAGTCCGCAGAGGACAGCCGGTGCGAGAGCGGCAGCCAAAGCCGGTACGGCGAGACCTCCAATATTTCCGCTTGAAGCGCCATCCGGTCGCGAAGGTTCGACGTGACCATCACCGCCACATCCAGCTCGCCGCCGATCAGCAAATGTTCCAAATAATCGCCATTGTCCTCAAGCGCCGTGACTTCGGTTTCAGGATAGGCCCGCCGATAGCGCGCGAGCACATCTGACAATACATAGCCAGCCACCAGCGAGGTGACGCCCAGCGACAGCCTGCCCGCTTTGGCACCCGGATCTTCAGTAAGTGTCCGTTTGGCATCAGAAACATCCGTAAGAATGCGGGTGGCATGACGCAAAAACTGTTGACCCTTGTGGGTAATTGCCAACCCCCGCGCATGGCGGTCAAACAGCAAGACACCGAGATCACTCTCAAGCTCCTTGATGGCCTCAGTCACCGATGATTGGGAAATGGAAAGGCTTTGCGCAGCGCCGGACACAGTGCCATTTGCTGCGACGGCCACGAAATACTGGAGCTGACGGATTGTGAAGGCCATGCCTCATTTTGGCGATACGACAGCGGAACGCAAGACCGGCGATGCTCACGAAAACGGCGGGCAAAGAATGCACCCGCCGTAAGCTGAATTGTTGCGATATGCGGCGGAACGCCACTATTCGGCGATTTGGACTGCCCGGAGCTTTGGCTTTGCCATCTTGGGTCCTTTGCCGTCAGCATCAATTTCCTCGTCATGCAGCCGGCGATGCGACATGGCTTCAAGCAGTTGGCGGTTTGACACTTCCATCATGTTGCTGTGATCAATATGCCCGCGCAAATCTTCACGCAGACGCTGATTGAGCTGCGTCAGGAATTCAACCTTGGAACTGATCGCCGAATTCTTGATGTCCGCCTCATAGAGCTGCTTGTCGCGGATCGCCAGTTTCTGGATGAGATCCTGCTGCTGCTCTTCCAACTCGCCAAGACGCGTCTTGAGATCCTTTTCCATTCGCAGTTCGCGCATTTGCGACATGGCAAAATTCGCCGCCGACTGGCTGTTGGCTTCTTTTTCCATCGCCAGCTTTTCCGACAGCGCTGCAATTTCAGCTTCCTGCCGCTCAACGTCGCCAGTAGCAACCGATATCGCAGACTTCAGATTGGCGACCTCGCGCAGCAGGCTCTGAATCATCGTGTTGTGCTCAAGCGCTTTCTGCTTGAACGCAATATTTTCCTCGGTCACCCTGAGTGCGCGGGACTCTGCCGAGCTAAGCTTGTGCATAAGCTCATTGCTGTAGGCCTGAGCTTGGCCGTATTGAGATTCCAGCGACGACAACAACGCCTGCGACTGAGCGTACTTGTCGCGGGCAATCCGCAATTCATCCTCAAATCGCGCGGCAAGCGGCCTGTAATGCTCAACCTCGGTCCTCAGTTCAGCAATCTGGCGTTCCGAGCCGTCCTTCTTGCGCCTGACTTCAACAAGTTCAGTGGTTTGCGTGGCACTTTTCTCGACCAGATTTTTCAAAAGCGGCTGCAATGTCGCCGCGCGTGCACTGAGCGTCTCAATCTGCGCGGACCAATTGGCAAAAGCGGCAAACTCGCAACTGATCTCAATCGACTGCTGCTTGATTGAGTTCATCAGGTTTTCAAGTTCGCTGCCCTCTGTCTCGTCCTCTTCAAGGTTGATGGCGGCAACGGGCTCCTGTTCCAGATCACCCAATTCCACATCGTCAAAAGCAAATTCGGCCTCTTCGTCCACAGGCGCATCGGCCTTGGAGACGTCACGGCTGCGTCGCGACAAAAACTCAAGCATTTCGACCACCTTTTTGGGAATTACTCAGCTTAATTGTTGGTTAAGATTTCACAGCCACCGCTGTTTGTCCAGAAGGCTTGATAACGTGTTTCAGCAAAAAACCGCGCGAAATCAACCAGACCAGGCCAACTCTATGGCCAATTCACATGTTTTACGTTGTATTCCAAGAGAATGCTACTCCTAATTGCAAATCAGCGCACACGCGCATGCCCAGAAGGGTGTCCATGCCAACCTGAATCCGAACGCGATTCGGGCATTTTCTCAGGCCGTTCAATTTCTGGGAACTCTTGGCAATGGTCGGCCAGAAGAGGTCTGAAAAAGAAAACTGGAATTTGGAACAAGATTGTGTTTTCTGGAATTTTCCTTCCAAATATATGCGGGTAATCTTCGACAGACAGGACGAGCATGAAAACGCCGCGCGACTATCAGACCTTGAAATCTCTGATCATGGATCGCAAGCCGGATCTGCCCAAACGCCTCGCGCAGGTGGCGGTTTTCGCCCTCGACAATCCTGATGAGATCGCCTTTGGCACTGCGGCCTCCATTGCCGACAGTTCAGGAGTGCAGCCCTCGACACTGGTCCGATTTGCGCAAGCCATCGGGTATGATGGATTTTCGGATTTGCAGACTGTCTTCCGCGAACGGCTGCGCGAGCGCGGATCGAGCTATGACGACCGGCTTGAGACCATCATGGAGACAATGGGCGACAATGGCGTCAACAAGATATTCTCCGGTGTGATTGCCGCTGCCAGCGCTTCGATTGACACAATGGTGTCGCGGGTGTCGTCGCAGACATTCGAGGACGCGGTAAAGCTTCTCGCTGGCGCGGAGACGATCTACCTTCTGGCGCAGCGGCGCTCCTTTCCGGTCAGCACATATCTTGCCTATGTGCTCGGCAAGATGAAGGTGCGCACTCAGCTCGTCTCCTCGCCATTCGGCATTGAGCCCGAGATGATGGATTTTGCCTCCCGCAGGGACGCCGCGCTTGCGGTCTCCTTTGCCCCCTATTCCTCAGGCACAGTCGATCACGCACGCATTCTGGACCGGGCGGGAGTGCCCATTGTCTCCATCACTGACAGTGCCTTTTCGCCACTGACGCCAATGTCGAAACTCTGGTTTGAAATTGCGGAAAGCGACTTCGCAGGCTTCCGCTCTATCACGGCGACGATGGCGCTTGCCAACGCAATTGCCATCGGTATTGGCGAGGAACGGCGGCGGCTTCGTCTGCCGTGAGCCATGGAAAATGGCCCGTGCCGACGTGCGGCACGAGCCTTTTGCTTCACTTGAAGCAATCTCAGCCTATTTTGACTGGCTTGCCGGTCTGATGCGATTTTGTCGCCGCATCTGCCAAAACCAGCGCCAAAAGACCGTCATGGCCCGATGGATTGGGCGCTGTCTTGTTCTCAATGGCGTCAATCAAGGCGTTGATCTCATTCTGGTAGGCCGGATTGTAGCGCTCCAGGAAGAAGTTCTGCACAGGATCGGCGCTGACACCTGCCGCGGAAGCAAACTGCACTGTGGTTTCGTGAACATTGCCTGCCGAAAGCAGTCCCTTGGAGCCATGCACCTCAATGCGCTGATCGTAGCCGTAGGTGGCGCGGCGTGAGCAGGAGATCTGGCAGATCTTGCCAGACTTGGTCTTGAGCAGCACCGCTGCGGTATCAACGTCGCCCGCTTTGCCAATCGCGGGATCGACCAGTGATGAGCCAACAGCATGCACTTCCACTGGCTCTTCGCCAAGCAGGAATCTGGCCATGTCCAAATCATGAATCATCATGTCCCGGAACAGTCCGCCAGAGCGCTCAATATAGGAAACCGGAGGCGCGCCCGGATCGCGGGACAAAATCGTGACCAGTTCGACATTGCCGACCACACCGGCATCAATCCGCTTCTTGAGGTTGCCGAAGTGATGATCAAAGCGGCGATTGAACCCGACCATCAAAGGCACGCCAGTCTTCTCGACCAGCTTCAGCGTCTTCTCGACGCGCTTGACATCAAGATCCACCGGCTTTTCGCAGAAGATCGCCTTGCCAGCCTTGGCCGAGCGCTCAATGAGATCAGCATGGGTGTCGGTTGGCGTGCAAATAACAATCACATCAATGTCTTTGCCGTTGATGATGGCGTCCATGTCGCGGATTTCCGCACCGGTCGCATCAGCAAGAGACTTGGCAGCCTCCGGGAACGGATCATAAAGCGCAACCAGCTTGGCGCGCGGATTGACGGCAATGTTTTTGCCATGGACTTGGCCAATACGGCCGGCTCCCAAGAGCCCAAAGCGCAGCATGATAATTTCTCCTGAAACGAGGGATTTTTAGAATGGAACATAAATTCTGAATTGACAAGCAAACGGAATTTATGTTTCATTTCGCCACTCATAATCTCTAATGACGCAAACGTCCAGAGGCATTATAGCCTGAAGGCGCGAGCTACGAAGGAATCCCTCATGTCTGCAAAAGAGAGCCATGCGCTGGACGTCATCGCCATCGGCCGATCCTCGGTCGATCTTTACGGCCAGCAGATCGGCTCGCGGCTCGAAGACATCGCGACATTCTCCAAATCCGTCGGCGGCTGCCCAGCCAACATCTCCATTGGCACAGCCCGCCTTGGCCTCAAGTCCGGCCTGATCACCGGCGTCGGCAAGGAGCAGATGGGCCGCTTCATCATCGAACAATGCGCCCGCGAAGGCGTCGCCACCCAGGGCATCAAGGTTGACCCGGACCGTTTGACCGCGCTGGTCCTGCTAGCCGTGGAAGACGAAGGCGTCTCGCCGATGATCTTCTACCGCCCGGACTGCGCCGATATGGCCATTGATGAAAATGATGTGGACGAAGCCTTCGTCAAATCTTCCAAGTCGGTTCTTGTCTCAGGAACACATTTCTCCCGCCCCAACACAGATGCAGCCCAGCGCAAAGCAATGCGCATCGCCAAGGCCAATGGCGGCCAAGTTGTTTTCGACATTGACTACCGGCCAAACCTTTGGGGCCTTGCCGGCCACGATGCGGGGTTTGAGCGCTATGTGAAATCCGATGTCGTCTCCTCCCGCCTCAAGACAGTTCTACCCGATTGCGACCTGATTGTCGGCACTGAAGAAGAGGTGCTGATCGCGTCCGGCGAAGACAATCTTCTGGCAGCGTTGAAAACGATCCGCTCACTCTCAACGGGCACGATCGTTCTCAAGCGCGGCGCCAAAGGCTGCATCGTTTATGACGGCCCGATATCGGACAATCTGGAAGACGGCATTGTCGGCGACGGCTTTCCGATTGAAATCTACAATGTGCTTGGCGCGGGCGACGCTTTCATGTCCGGCTTCCTGCGCGGCTGGCTGCGCGGCGAAGACCACAAGACATCGGCAACATGGGCCAATGCCTGCGGCGCCTTCGCCGTCTCGCGCCTCCTTTGCTCACCCGAATACGCGACTTGGGAAGAGCTTAGCTACTTCCTCAAGAACGGATCCAAACACCTCGCGCTGCGCAAGGACGAGGATATCAACCACATTCACTGGGCGACCACCCGGCGTGGCGACATCCCATCCATGATGGCACTCGCCATCGACCATCGCATGCAACTCGTTGACGCAGCGACCCGTGTTGGCGCGGACCCTGCCCGCATCCCCGAGTTCAAGGTGCTGGCAGTCAAGGCCGCCGCGCAAGTCTCGCAGGGCCGTCCGGGCTACGGCATGCTGCTTGACGAAAAGTATGGCCGGTTGGCCATGTTCGAGGCCGCCAAACACAAATTCGACTGGATCGGCCGCCCGGTCGAGCGGCCCGGCACCCGCCCGCTGCGGTTTGAGTTTACCCAAGATATCGGTTCGGAGCTGATCGACTGGCCGCTCAGCCACACTATAAAATGCCTGTGCTTCTATCATCCGGACGATCCGGCAGATCTGAAGCAAGAGCAACAGGAAAAACTTCGGACTCTCTTCGATGCCTCACGCAAGGTCGGGCGGGAATTGCTGGTCGAAATCATTGCCGGCAAGCACGGAAAGTTGGACGATCACACCATCGAGCGGGCGCTGACTGAACTTTACGATCTTGGCATCCGCCCCGACTGGTGGAAGCTCGAGCCGCAATCGGACATCGCAGCCTGGCGCAACATAGAGGGCGTCATCAACGCCCGCGACCCACTCTGCCGCGGCGTGGTTTTGCTTGGCCTTGAAGCGCCGCATGACGAACTCGAAGCGGCCTTCACCGCTGTCGCCAACATCAAGGTGGTCAAGGGGTTTGCCATTGGCCGCACCATATTTGCCGAAGCGGCCGAGAACTGGCTCGCCGGACGCATCACCGACAATGAGGCCATTGACGATATGGCTGGCCGATTCGAACGGTTGACATCAGCTTGGCTGCGCGCCCGCGCGTCCAAGGCCGCATGAACGCCGACAGAGATACTGGGAGGAACCCAATATGAAAACCGTTCGCCTGACCATGGCCCAAGCGCTGGTCCGCTTCCTGTCGCGCCAGATGACGATTGTTGACGGCAACACCGTCCCGTATTTCGCCGGTGTCTGGGGAATCTTCGGCCATGGCAACGTTGCCGGCCTCGGAGAGGCACTCTATCACATCCGCGATGAGCTTGCGACTCTGCGCGGCCAGAATGAACAGGGAATGGCGCTCGCCGCCACTGCCTTTGCCAAGGCAACATTCCGCCGCCGCGCCATGGCAGTTACAACCTCCATTGGTCCCGGCGCGCTGAACATGGTGACAGCCGCTGCCGTCGCGCATGTCGACCGAGTACCGCTGCTGTTGTTGCCGGGCGACGTTTTCGCCAACCGCATTCCCGATCCCGTTCTACAGCAGATCGAAAACTTCAGCGACGGCTCGCTGTCGGCCAACGACTGCTTCAAGCCCGTGTCGCGTTACTTCGACCGCATCACCCGGCCTGAGCAACTGATCCCGGCGCTTGAGCGCACGATGCAGGTTTTCTTCGACCCGTCCGAATGCGGCCCGGTGACGCTTGGTCTTTGCCAGGATGTTCAAGCCGAGGCTTACGATTATCCGGAAGCCTTTTTCGAGACCCGCGTCTGGACCACCCGCCGCGCGCGCCCGTCGCTTGATGAGTTGCATTCTGCTGCGGCGCTGCTTTCAAAGGCAAAGAAGCCGCTCATCATCTCCGGCGGCGGCGTTCTCTATTCGCAGGCGAGCGAGGCGCTGAAAGATTTCGCCGAGAAGCACGGCATCCCGGTCTGCGAGACACAAGCTGGCAAATCCTCGCTGCCGCATGATCATCCGCTCAACATGGGCTCGGTCGGCGTCACCGGCACGTCGGCGGCCAATGATCTGGCACGCGAGGCCGATGTCGTGCTCGCAGTCGGCACACGCCTGCAGGATTTTACCACCGGCTCTTGGTCATTGTTCCAGAACGACGGCAAGGCAATCATCGGGCTCAACACGCAAGTTGTTGACGCAGGCAAGCATCGTGCCCAGCCACTGGTCTGCGATGCGCTTGCCGGACTTGCAGAACTGTCGGGCGCGGCCGGCGCTTACAAATCGCCCAAGGCATGGACCGACAAGGCGGGCGCGGGTTTGGCCGCATGGAAGATTGCCGCTGACAAAGTCACCGCGACAACAAATTCGGCTCTGCCTTCCGATGCCCAGGTGATCGGCGCAGTTCAGCGCCACTTCGGATCAAAAGCAACAGTCGTCTGCGCCGCAGGCGGTTTGCCGGGCGAATTGCACAAGCTTTGGCAGCAGGGAGCGCCCGGTTCATACCATATGGAGTACGGCTTTTCCTGCATGGGTTACGAGATTGCCGGCGGTGTCGGCGTCAAGCTTGCCAAGCCTGATGAGGACGTTGTCGTCATGGTCGGCGACGGCTCTTACATGATGATGAACTCGGACATCGCAACATCTGTAATGCTCGGCGCGAAGATCACAATCATCGTCCTGGACAACCGTGGCTACGGCTGCATCAACCGGCTGCAGATGGCGACCGGCGGCGCGAACTTCAACAATCTGCTCAAGGACACCTGGCACAAGGAGTTGCCGGACATTGACTTCCGCGCCAACGCCGAAAGTATGGGCGCAGTAGCTGTCAAGGTCTCGTCCGTTTCCGAATTGGAAACTGCGCTCGACAAGATGAAGGCGGAAACGCGCACTTGCGTGGTCGTCATCGACACCGATCCGCTGATCATCACGGAAGAGGGCGGCAACTGGTGGGATGTCGCCGTGCCGGAAGTGTCGGTGCGCAAGAGCGTCAACGAGGCCCGCACGAAGTATGAACAGGCGCTGCACAGCCAGCGCGTCGGCAACTGACCTGTATTTGAACACTGGAGTTACAAATTGAAAGCCAAACTCGGCATGTCGCCCATTGCGTGGTGGAACGATGATCTCGCGGAACTGAGCGATGATGTGTCGCTGGAAGAGTGCCTTCGCCAGTCGCGCTCGGCAGGCTTCACCGGCATGGAGCAAGGCCGACGCTTCCCCAACAATCCGGAAGAAATGCTGCCGATCCTCAAGGCCGCAGATGTCACCCTTTGCGGCGGCTGGTTTTCCGGCACGCTGACTGTCGAAGACCTTGCATCCAACAAAGCCCGCATCCAGCCGATGATTGAACTGTTCAAGGCAGTCGATGCGCCTTGCATCGTTTATGGCGAAGTCGGCCGCTCCATCCAAGGCGATCGCTCCAAGCCGCTCGCCACAAAGACTCTACTCTCAGACGATGAGATGAGGGCCTATGCCCGAAAGGTCACCGAGTTTGGAGAATGGTGCGCAGAGCAGGGCATGCCGCTTTCTTACCATCACCACATGGCGGCGGTCGTGCAGTTTGAACATGAACTTGATGCCTTCATGAAACATTCCGGGGAGGGCATTCCGCTGTTGCTAGATGCCGGGCATTTGGCCTTTGCGGGCGGCGATGTTC
>JANPGC010000099.1:0-9253 GCA_031423755.1 Phyllobacteriaceae bacterium
TCGGCCTACATCGTCAACACCGCCCGCGGCGGCATCATTGACGAAGAGGCGCTGGTCAAACTGGTGGCGGATGGCAAGCTTGCCGGCGCGGGCCTTGATGTGTTCGAGCATGAGCCGTCAATTAGCCGCAAACTGTTGAAACTTGCAGATTCCGGCAAGATCGTCCTCCTGCCGCACATGGCCTCCGCCACCATCGAGGGCCGCATCGAGCAGGGCGAAAAAGTCATCATCAATATCAAGACCCACATCGATGGCCACCGCCCGCCAGACCGGGTGCTGCCCGCCCGACTGGCGTGACGGCACGCGCAAAGTGCCGCATGCCTGCGATAGATCAGCCGAAGAATAATCTCGACCGTCAGCCAATCGCCTGATGCGCCATCCGGCTGGCTTCGGCCATGTTTTCGGCCCTGTGACCATGCTCAAGGACATGATGGGCGTCCATTTCTGCCGAAACGCCTGCGTTTGCTCCGGAATAGATCAGATAGACGCCGTGTTTGGCAGCCCGGCTCGCCAGCGCCTTCAGCGCGTTGGCGCCGGTCGAATCGAGAAACGGCACACCAGAAAGATCAACAATGAATGCCTTGTGCCGGTCGGCGATTTGCTCCAGCACGCTCGAGACTGACGAAGCCGCACCGAAGAAGAACGCACCGCTGATCCGGTAGGCGGCAATGCGTGGGTCATGCGTCAGGTCATCTGCAAACCCGCGCTTGCCATTGCTGCTGTCTTCCACGTCTGGCGCTGTCAAGGCGTCATGGGTTTCGACACTGATAGAGGCCGCCATGCGGTTGATGAAGACCACCGCACCGATGGCAAAGCCCACTACGATGCCTTCAGTCAGGTCACGGAAAATCGTCAAAAGGAAGGTGGACAGGAGAATCAGCGCATCGGCCCTTGACGCGGCGATCAGCGCGCGGAATTCACGCCTCTCGGCCATGTTCCACGCCACCGTTGCCAGCACCCCGGCCAGCGCCGCCAGAGGAATGTAGCTTGCCAGCGGAGCGGCCACGACCATGAATGCCAGCAGAAACAGCGAATGCAGCATGCCCGCCACCGGTCCGTGCGCGCCGGAGCGCACGTTGGTTGCCGTGCGCGCAATCGTCCCCGTAACCGGCAGGCCGCCAAACAGCGCCGATCCGATGTTTGCATAGCCCTGCGCAACGATCTCGCAATTGGACCGGTGACGCCGCCCGGTCATGCCGTCGGCCACGACTGCTGACAAAAGTGATTCAATTGCTCCCAACAATGTGAAGGCCGCTGCGTCCGGCAGCACCGCCCGAACGAGTGCGAGATCAAAGGTCGGCACAGATGGCCAAGGCAGGCTGCGCGGAATGCCGCCAAATTTCGTGCCGATTGTTTCCACCGGCAGATTGAACAGAGCCACAGCCGCCGCCGCGCCAGCCACAGCAACCAGCATGCCCGGAATCTTCTGCGCAAAGCGCCGGGAAAGAACAATCACCGCAACAACAGCCAGACTGACCGCCACCGCCGCAGGCGTGAATGTCGGCAGCGCTTCGGCAAGCACCGGATATTTCTCCACCAGCGCTCCCGGCTCGGCCACCATCAGCTGCAATCCAAGCAAATCCTTGATCTGACTGGAAAAAATGATCACGGCGATACCCGCGGTGAACCCCACCGTCACCGGATAAGGGATCAATTTTATGTAGGTGCCGATTTTCAAGTATCCGACCGCCAGCAGCATCAGCCCGGAGAGAAAGGTCGCCAGCACCATGCCTTCGATGCCATTGCGCGCCACGCAAGCCGCGACCAGCACGATGAATGCGCCTGCCGGCCCTCCAACCTGAAACCGGCTGCCACCCAGAAGCGAGACCAGAAAACCGCCAATGATCGCTGTGTAAAGCCCGCGTTCTGGCCCCGCACCCGAGGCAATCGCGATCGCCATTGACAGCGGCAGCGCAACAATCGCCACGGTCAGCCCAGCGATGACATCCGCACGGAAGTGCACAAGCCTGTAGCCCTCGCGCAAAACTGTCACCAGTTTTGGCGTGAACAGCCCGGCAAATCCCGGTGTTTGCGCTATGGTCATATCGCCCCCCCGACTCACGCTATGCGAGCCTCGCACTTGCATGCATTTCTTGCAATGCGCTCGAGGCGAGCATGCAAATTGAGCATAGGCATTAGCTTGGGCAAAGTTTCCCTGACCAAGCCTTCCCCGACATTGTCGGCGCGTTATTTGCAGCGTTCTGAAGAGATTGAACATGACCACGAACAATTCGTCCGCATGACCACCGCTGCGCCCCGACCGCAAATCGTCTGGCTGAAGCGCGACCTGCGGCTGGCAGACCACGCGCCCTTGTATGCCGCGACCCAATCCGGCGGCCCGGTCATCATGCTCTATGTTGTCGAACCGGACTATTGGAAGCTTGCCGACGTCTCGCCGCGACACTGGCATTTCATCCATGATTGCCTGTGCAGCCTGCGCGAGGCGCTTGCAGGCATTGGACAGGTGCTTGTTATCCGGACAGGTTCGGTCGTGGGCGTTCTTGAATATTTTCGCCAAAGGATCGGTCCGTTTGACCTGCATTCGCATGAGGAGACCGGCAACGACTGGACCTTCAGGCGCGACCGTCAAGTTGCGGCATGGTGCCGGGCACATGGCATGGCTTGGCGTGAACAGCCCTCGCATGGCGTTGTACGCGGCCTTGCCAACCGCGACCATTGGCAGAAACTGCGCGATGTGCGCATGGCAGCGCCTCTATGCGATATCCCCGTTTTTCGAGACTCGCTATCCGGGCTTGATTCAGGCAGGCTTCCTGCAAAAGACGACGCGCTGTTCGGGAGCGACGCCATCGGACGCGTGCAGCAGGGAGGCCGTGTCGAAGGCCAGCGCGTGCTTGCCTCTTTCCTCGAAGATCGCAGCCGCAAATACATGCAGACCATCTCCAAGCCCGGCATCTCCGCACGTCATTGTTCGCGCGTCTCAGCGCATATTGCCTATGGCTCGCTGTCTGTCCGGGAAGTCGAGCACGCCGCAAACGCCAAACTCAAGGCGCTTGCCGGTCTTCGCGATGCGGACGCTGTCAGTCACCGTAAAAACATCTTGGCCTTCCTGTCGCGCCTCGCTTGGCGCTGTCATTTTGTGCAAAAGCTGGAGCAGCAGCCGCAAATCGAGTTTGCCTGCATGCACAAAGCGTTCGAAGGCATGCGCGAGCCGCATCACAATGAGGCGTTCTTCAAGGCATGGAAAACCGGGCGTACCGGCTATCCGCTAGTCGATGCCTCGATGCGCTCCCTGCGTGAAAACGGCTGGATCAATTTCCGCATGCGGGCGATGCTGGTCTCATTTGCCAGCTATCATCTTTGGCTCGACTGGCGCGTGACCGCGCCGCATCTGGCTAAGCTGTTCACGGACTACGAGCCAGGCATTCACTTTTCGCAATTCCAGATGCAGTCCGGCGTCACCGGCATCAATGCGATCCGCATGTACAGCCCGGTCAAACAGTCACTCGACCATGATCCCGAAGGCAAATTCATCCGCCGCTATGTGCCTGAATTGAAAGATGTCTCGCCGCAGTGGATACACGAGCCATGGCGCATGCCAGTGCCGCCCAGCTCCTACCCGGCACCGTTGGTCGAACATGAAAGTGCCTTGAAACACGCCCGCGCGGAGATCAGCAAACGCTGGAAATCCGATGCATTCCGAGACACTGCCAAGGTCATCGCCAGGAAGCTCGGCAGCCGCGCCAGACAGCCTGACCGCAAAGCGAAGAAGCCGGCCAAGACGCAGCTTGAGTTTGATGTCTAATTTTCACCAAGCGCCGGCAGTCCTGCCAGCAGCAGATCAATGAAACGGCTCAACTCTTCATCCAACGTCTCGACCGGCACGCCGACGAACCGCTGTTCCAGGCTGATCGAGACAATGCCATGCACCGCCGCAAACAGCGTGCGCGCCCGCACAATCAGCTGCGTCGCATTCAGCTTCGGCTGAAGGGCGGCCAGCGGCCCTGTGATTTGCGTGAGCAACTTGGCCTGTTCCAGTGAGAACCACTCCGGCACCTGCTTTTGGGCGGACATGTGAAACTGGAACAGCGCCCACCAGAGGTTAGGCTCGCGCCGCGCAAAGTTCAGATAGGTCTGCGCCAAGAGGTGCATTTGTCCGTGGTGATTGCCAGCGGTGGAGAGCGCCGCCGTCATCTCTTCATACAGCCGACGGAGTGTCCGGGCGTTCACCTCCAGTATCAGTGTGTCGAGATCGGCAAACGCATTGTAAAGCGCCCCCAACGCACAACCAGCATCGGTTGTGATGTCGCGGGCGCGCAGGTTCGCCAGACCGCCCGCCGCGATCCGCGCCTGTGCGGCCTCGATCAGTCTTGTGCGCAAATCCTCGCGCTTCTCCACCCTTTTGCCTCTCATTAACTTTCGCCTTTAGAAATGTGAACAGCGTTCAAAATAGTTCTTGAACATTGTTCACGAACTGCTATCTTGCATTTGTGAACGACGTTCATAAACGGAGACAAGACAATGTTCAAACAAATAGTGACACTGGTGCGGGGCCGTTCGCATGATGCGGCCGAGCAAGTGATTGACGCCAACGCACTGAGCATTCTGCGCCAGCAAATCCGCGATTGCGCCGAAGCCATCAACACCGCGCGCCGATCGGCAAGCCTTGCCACAGCGCAGCTTGATCAGGAGGCCCGCCACCACGCACGCATTCTCGAACAGATCGCAACGCTCGAAATGCGCACCGTCGCGGCTCTTGAGCAGGAGCGGCTGGACCTCGCCAAAGAGGGCGCGGAGTCCATCGCCCAGATGGAAAATGAGCGCGACACCTCGCGGATCGCGCAGCGCGCGTTTTCCAGCGAGATCGACAAACTGAAGGCCACGGTGCGCAATGCCGAGGAACGGCTGCGCGATCTGGAGCGCGGCCAGCGTCTTGCCGTCACCGCGCAGAACACCATGCGGTTGCGCCAGACCAATCCCGCCTCGCGCTTTACCGCACTGAAGGAGGCTGAAGGCACATTGAACAAACTGCGCGCGCAGCAACAGCTCGAAGAAGTCGCCGAGGCGGCGCTTGCCGACATGGAGGTGGCCTGGTGCCGCGACGGGCTGGAGGAGCGGCTGATTGAAGCTGGCTGCGGTCCGGCAAACCGCTCCCGCGCTGATGATGTGCTCGCCCGACTCCAAGCCAAAATCCAGACACCAACCGAATAATCACGCCAACAAGGACACTATTCCATGCAAAACACCACCTATGCCATCAAGCCAAGCGACTCGTGGACCATGTTTACCGTCGCCAGCTTCATTCTGTCCGCCTCAATGATGGCTGGAGGCATCTACTTTCTTGAAGCGAGCTTTGCCGCCAAGGGCTTTTACGCCATGGCCGCCATCATGCTGGTCCACACCTCGATCTCTATCACCAAGACACTGCGCGACATCGAAGAATCCCGCCGCATGATCAACAAGCTGGAAGACGCGAAGACCGAAAAGCTGCTGATGGACATCCACAAGGGCGGCGCGCTCTGATCCAAATCATCTTGCCATGGCTGACGCCATAACGGACAATCAATCACCCCGTCCTTCGCCACGCCTGTTGCAGGTTGCGAAGGACGGGCTGGACGTTTGGCTCGCTAATCCCATGTGCCTCAATTGGGAAACATGAGTGGCAGCGCCATGATTGAAAAAGAGAAAAACCGGAGCCCGTCATGACCATCAAACACATCGGCCTCATCGGCGTCGGCCTCATGGGCCACGGCATCGGCAAAAACATCGTCACCAAGGGCTTTAGCCTGTCTGTGGTCGCTCACAGAAACCGTGCGCCCGTTGAAAGCCTGATCGCTCTCGGCGCAACCGAAAGCCCAAGCCCCACCGCGCTCGCCGCCGCTTGCGATCTCGTCATCTTGTGCGTCACCGGCAGCCCGCAAGTCGAGGATGCGCTCTACAGCGAAAACGGCATTCTCAAGGGCGCGAAGCCCGGCCTCATCATCGCCGATTGCTCCACCGCCGAACCCGCCTCGACACTGCGCATTGCCGCCGATCTGGCAACCAAAGGCATCCATTTCCTCGACACCCCGCTCACCCGCACTCCGAAGGAAGCCGAGGCCGGAAAGCTCGGCCTGATGGCTGGCGGCGCAGACGATCTCATTGCCAAAGTCCGCCCCGTGCTCGATTGCTTTGCCGACACGATCATCCACGCCGGCCCGGTCGGCTCCGGCCATCAGCTGAAACTCATCAACAATTTCCTGTCACTCGCCCACGCCGCCGTTGCCGCCGAAGCCATCACCGTCGCTGCCAAAGCGGGTGTATCCATGCAGGCGCTGAAAGACATCGTCGTTGCAGGCGGTGCCAACTCCGTCATGTTTGAACGCCTCATCAAAGTTCCGCTCGAAAACGACGACACCGCCGCCAAATTCGCCATAAAAAATGCCCGCAAGGACCTGCGCTACTACACCAACATGACCGAACAACTCCCCGTCGCCTCATTCCTGGCCGAGCAGGTTCACCAGCTTTATGTGCTGGCCGACAACATGGGCTACGCGGAAAGCTTCGTGCCGCGGATGGTGAATTTGATGATGGAGATGAATGGCATCAAAGGTAAGTGAATCCCAATGATACTTTATCTGCGACAGCAAAGTGCAGGGTGCAGGAACTGTCGCGCTGACGGTAAAGTTGCCTTGACCCTAATGTCCACACCCTATTCTAT
Organism: Phyllobacteriaceae bacterium; assembly: GCA_031423755.1. Classification (GTDB taxonomy): domain Bacteria; phylum Pseudomonadota; class Alphaproteobacteria; order Rhizobiales; family Rhizobiaceae; genus JANMEX01. Next base: position 6,659 of record JANPGC010000099.1, read on the forward strand.
ACGCCCCCGGCCCGCCCCAGCCCATCTCCCGTGCCACCAGCACGCCCAGCAGCAAAATCGCGTCCGGCTCATGCAAAATGATCGCCGCCGGGGCAATCCCCCGGTGGATCAGCTCCAGCAGCACGGCTGAGGCTGAAGACGATCCAATCGTGCCCGGCAATGTCAAGATGGTTCCGGCGATGGCAATTCCGTGTTGCGGGTGCCTTACGTCAGCGATCACTGACGTTTTTGGGTCCACCCCACCCCAGAAGCTGATTGGAGCAGTCAGTGTCAGCAGCTTGGCGCTGGCTGCGGGGCCGGGGATGAGGACTTCGAGCGCAATTCCTTCGCTCTGACCTCCGCCTTGAAGCCGCACCGTGTCGCCTGCGGTCTTGCTCTCATCAATGTGTAACATGTCGTGCGCCTCAGACATGAACCGGCCTCCCGCTGACGGCGCTTTCCACGCATTCCGCCATCGACCCGAACACCACGTCATAGCCTGTGTTGCCCGGCGCATATTGTGCGAATTTGCCGGAATTGGTCATCAAAACTCCATTCGCAAGCTCTTTCATGATCGGCGTCACCACCACGCAAGTGTCGATCACCACTGTGACGCCCGCGGTTTCAAGTGATTTGCGTAAGCCGTTACTTTCTAAGGCCTTGAGCACATGCCTTCCGGTGCAGGCATAGAAGGGCACGCTGACCTTGCGCCCGCCGAGTAACCGTTCGAGCTTGCGGCATTCCTCAAGCGACAGATGCGGACTACCGATGGCCACCGCGTCGATACTTGTGATGCCCTGAACTGTCGCCATCCGCCGCTTCTGGTCGGCAAAATCCGCCGTACTGATCTGCATCACTTCCAGCGGTGCTTTACCGCGAAGAATTGTCTCAACATCCGGCGCTTCCGGCGTCACACCCGCAATGTGGAACAGCCCGACCCCGCCGGTCGAAGCGCTTGCCGCGCCGAATGCCTTCAGCGCGTCCTCGCCCGGATGGCGCGGCACGCCCTTCACCACACCAACTGCCGTTCCGGCCCGCTTGCCATAAAGACTGCCCAGGATCGGCCAGAAGCTCTCTTCGGCAAAATCAGCGCTTGGAAGTCTGGTAACATCAAAAACAAACGTCGCCAGTCGGTTTTCGGGCAAATGCAGGCCTGTTTTCGGGGCAAAGCCGGTGATCGCGCAGGCAATGTCGAGATAGTCACCATAGCGGTTTGTCCGCGCGCCAAGCACTGAATTGCAGAACACCACGGCATTGGATTCGCCCCAGGCGACATCCGATCCATGCGCCGGGCGATGTCCTGCCTGATAGGGCGAGCAGGTCCAGCTCGGCTCGCAGCCGATGGCCATGTAGGCTTTCATCAACCGCTTGGCCATATCGCGCTCATGTGGCGGCAGCCGGTTGGTCGAGCAGCCTGTAAGATCCAGCGCACCGACATTCAATGTCGAGCGTATCGAAACCTTTGCGCCCAGCTCCTGCAAGCGCTCGGCAAAATATGTGCCGGAATCGCCATGATACAGCGCTCCGTCAATGTGCGCCGAGGCGACTTTCACCAGTGACGGCGCGTTCAGTAAGCGTGCGCTTTCAAAAACCAGCCGCATCGCCATCGCCGCGCCGTCGCCGGATTGTCCGGCCAGAAGCGCGCTTTCTTCATCCCCCAGTTCAAGCGCCACTTTGGCTTTCCTTCCGCCGCTTGTATTTCACGATGTCAAAACGGGCCGCCAGCCCGTCGTAAAGCAAAAGCCTCCCAACCAGCGGCTCGCCTATGCCTGCAGCCAGCTTGATCACCTCCATCGCCTGCAAGGTTCCAACCACCCCAGCCAGGACACCGATGATTCCAGCCTCCGCGCATGACGGCACCAGCCCGGCAGGCGGGCGCTCGGGGAACAAATCCCGATAAGACGGATTTCGAGCGCCATCCGTGCCCATTTCGAACGGTTTTAGAGCGGTAACCGAGCCGTCAAACCGACCCAAAGCCGCCGCCACCAGGGGCTTGCGCAGCGCCTCGCATACATCGGCAACCAGATAGCGTGTATCAAAATTGTCAGACCCGTCAGCAACAATATCATAGCGGGAGATCAAGTCGCGGGCGTTTTCTGCCGTCAACCGCGCCTCGTAAGCCTCGACTGTAACATGGGGATTGATATGGCCAATACGCGCCGCCGCTGCGCTCACCTTCGGTTGGCCGACAAGCTCCGTGTCAAAGATGACCTGACGCTGAAGGTTCGACAGCGACACCCGATCATCATCGACGATCCCCAAAGTGCCAATGCCCGCAGCCGCCAGATAAGACAGAACAGGCGCGCCTAGGCCGCCTGCGCCCACCACCAACACTTTGGTTTTCTTGAGCTTTTGTTGACCCGCGCCGCCAAGTTCGGCAAGGATGATATGCCGCGCATAGCGTTCGATTTCTTCCGGCGACAAGGGCGATTGCTGCTCACTCATGACTCAACCCTATTCGGTTGAGCCGGATTTGTCAGGCGGGTCTTTCGACACATATCCGTGGGAAACCGACATAAATTCAGCCCGCCCTTCCAAGGCGGCAAACAGCGCGCGGTCTGTGCCGGTCATGAAGGCTTGTGAACCGAGATCATCGATGATTCCGAACAGAGCCTC
>JANPGC010000100.1:0-7307 GCA_031423755.1 Phyllobacteriaceae bacterium
GTCTGTCGCGCTCGGCATGGTCTCCATGACCGGCGTCTTCACTGCCACGGAAGCGCTTCTGGCCCTGAAATCCGGCGCTTCGGCGCTTAAATTCTTTCCCGCCAGCGCGCTTGGCCCCTCCGGCGTCAATGCCATTCAGGCGATTCTGCCCAGAGGAACGGTCGTCGGCGCGGTCGGCGGTGTCGGCGACGCTGATTTTGCCGCGTGGATGAAGATCGGTGTCAGCGCCTTCGGCCTTGGCTCGAGCCTCTACAAGCCAGGTGCAAGCGCGGCTGACGTTATCGAGAAGGCTCGCCGCGCTGTGCAGGCCTATGATGCCGCCATGTCCTCGTGAGGAGAGCCCATGACCGTCTCCACCCTGTCAGACATCTCCTGCCATCTCGGCGAAGGCCCGTCTTTTGAGCCCTCCACCGGCACACTGTGGTGGTTCGATATTCTGGACAAGCGCTTGCATGGCTTGCAGATCTCAAAAGGCATCAAGACCGCGATCAACCTGCCGGTGATGGCGAGCGCAATATTCCACGTTGACGATGACCGCGACCTCATTCTCACCGAGCGCGGCTTCTACGTCCGTTTCCACGCCTCTTCGGTCATGTCTCTCGCCATCCCGGTTGAAGATGACAATCCTGCCACCCGCTCCAATGACGCCCGAGCCCATCCATGCGGCGCCGTCTGGTTCGGCACCATGGGCAGAAACGCCGAACTTGGTGCAGGCGCGATCTACCATCTGTTCAAGGGCAAGGTGACGAAACTCTACCCTTCGATCTCAATCCCTAACGCCATTTGCTTCTCGCCCGATGGCCACATTGCATATTTCACCGACACCAAAGTCAACAAGCTGATGCGCGTCGCCATTGATCCGGCAACGGCTCTTCCGGTCGGCGAGCCCAAGGTTCTGGTTGACCGCTCTGGAATGGAAGGCGGCATCGACGGCGCGATTGTCGATCAGGATGGCACAATCTGGAACGCGCTATGGGGCATCGGCAGGCTTGCCGCGTTCAGTCCGGACGGAAAGCTCATCCGGGAGATTGACCTGCCAGCCAAACAAACAACCTGCCCGGCCTTCATCGGCAAAAACCTCGACCGCATTGCCGTGACCTCCGCGCGCGAGAACTACGACGACACCGCCCGCGCCGCCGACCCGGAATGTGGCAAGACATTTGTTGTTGATCTGCCGGTCAAAGGAAGGCCGGAGCCGACGGTGCTGCTTTGAGAATATGCAGTCAGCTGTGCTCGAACGCCTGATGGCACGCGACAATTAACCGATATCTGTCTGGCTGAAATCATTGCCAATATAGAGTATCGGCACCGCAACTGTCTTGGCCGCTGCATAGGAAAAGCAATCTCCCATGTTCAGGCCCGCAGGATGGCCGCTTGGCTTGCCATAGCGGTCGAAGGCATTCAGCGCGAGCACTGCCATTTCAGGGGTTATGTTGAGGCAAGTCGCCCTGAGTTCGCTGTGAAAACGATCAACAATCGGACCGACCATCTCCGTTGAAACCCGCATGATCCGTGCCAGTGCCGCCGTCGCCTCCCAGATGGCAATTGGCGAGGTATGAAATCTTGATTCCGCCAGATCGATTTTCGAAAGCAGTGCACTTGCCTGCGGTTCATCCGCAATAATGGCAACGACCGCGGAGGCGTCCAGAAACATTACTGTCCGCTCATCTCGTCAGAAAACTTCTTCATGTCGAAGCTGCGGTCGGCCTCTCCAAGCGCCGCAAAGTCCTTCTGGATTGACGCAAGCCTTTTGGAAGCGGGAACCGCCGCATTCATCCGTTCAAGCTCGTGCCGAAGCGCAGTAACAATCGCCTTGGTCTTGCTCCTCTCACCGGAAGCCTGAAGAACATTTTTCAACAGAATGTCCGCCTGCGGGTCTTTTATGAAAATAGGCATGGCCGCCCCATGGGATATATAACCGAAGAAAAGTATATACAAACGTGGGATGAAATCAAGCTGTGGATTTGATCCACCCGCCGACACGCATTGGTCAAACATCTGCCACCCATTCCAAAATCTCATCCATTCCCCTGCTTCCATTGGTTGCGTGCTCTGCTAAACCTCACCGTCTTTCGCGTGGAGGACGCGTCACATCATGGCAGGCGACACATCCGCTCATTGGCGGGCGGAACTGAAGGCGACGCTTGCTCTGGCTTGGCCGATGGTGCTGACCAATCTGGCGCAAACCGCAATGGGCGCAACAGATGTGCTGATGCTTGGCTGGCTCGGACCGGATGAGCTTGCCGCCGGTGCCATTGGCACCAACATCTATTTCCTGCTGTTTTTCATCGGCTTTGGCCTGATGCTCGCCATCGCGCCTGTGCTGGCCGAGGAAATCGGCGCTTTCAAGCACGAAGTCCGCCGCGTTCGCCAGACGGTGCGCCACGGGTTGTGGCTGGCCGTGCTCGTGCCGCTGCCGATCTGGATCGTGCTGTGGAACGGCGAAGCGGTGCTGCTGTGGACAGGGCAGGAGCCCAACACATCCGCGCTGGCCGGCATTTACCTGCACACGCTGCAATGGGCGCTGATGCCATTTTACGGCTATGTGGTCCTGCGCAATTTCGTGTCCGTCAAACGGCGCCCCGTGTCGGCCATGATCATCACAATCTGCGGCGTTGCCTTCAATGCGCTGGCCAACTGGGTGTTGATCTTCGGCAATCTCGGCTTTCCCGCCATGGGCATCCAGGGCTCCGGCCTTGCCACCGCGCTGACCTCATTGATGATGTTCCTGGCCATGGCCGGCGTGGTCACGCTCGACCGGGAGTTTCGCCGCTATCATTTGTTTGGCCGCATCTGGCGCATAGACCCGGCGCAGTTCTGGCGGCTGCTGAAGCTCGGCGCGTCCATCGGCATGCTGCTTTTGTTTGAAACAGCGCTGTTTTCGGTCTCAGGTCTCGTCATGGGTAACATCGGCCGCGACTCGGTCGCTGCCTACGCCATCGCGCTGCAACTCGCGTCGATCACCTTCATGATACCGCTCGGATTGAGCCAAGCTGCGACGGTTCGCGTCGGCCTGTTTTATGGCGCTGGCGAGCCGGATGGTATCCGCCGCGCCGGCTGGACCAGCTTCTGCCTCGGCACCGGCTTCATGGCCTGTACCGCGCTCATCATGCTGGCAATACCGGACACGCTGGTTGGCCTGTTCCTCGACCGCAACGACGCGAAAGCCGCGCCGGTCTATGCGCTTGCAGTGGGCTTTCTCTCATTTGCGGCCCTGTTCCAGATCGTCGATGGCGCGCAATCGGTCGCTGGCGGCATGCTGCGCGGCCTGCAGGACACGCGCATCCCGCTCATTTTGGGTGGCATCGGCTATTGGGGCATAGGCATGCCCTTCGGCCTCTGGCTGGCGTTCGAACAGGGCATGCAAGGCAAGGGTATCTGGCTCGGCCTCGCGTCAGGCCTGGCGTTTGTCGCGGTGACGCTTCTGTGGCGCTGGGTCAAGGTGACCGGACGGCGAGATGTCGCCGCCGCACCGCTTGGTTGACTCAAATCCGCGAAATGCAAACCTTCGTGTGACCCGCGCCAATAAACCCAAGCTTTTTGGCGGCGCCCTTGGACAGGTCGATCACCCGGCCTTTGATGAACGGGCCGCGATCGTTGATGCGCACCACGAGAGACCTGCCGGTCTTGGAATTGGTGACCTTGACCTTCGAGCCGAGCGGCAGCGTCTTGTGCGCGGCGGTCATGGCAGAAGGGTTCATCATCTCGCCTGAAGCGGTGCGCGAATGCAGCGCATACCATGACGCGCCGCCGCATTCGGCGAAGGCGTTGCCAGTGAGCATAAGGACGGTTGCCATCATTGCGGCAGAGATTGTGAGCTGTCTTTTCAAAACGCTTATCCTGTTAATCTTCAAGGTGGCTTGAAGCCGGACAAATGCGGCGACAAAGCGGCACTAAGATCACAAGATGTTTCCGAATCTTAAAAGGTCGGCGGTGTGTTGATCCATAATAGAACAGTTTCTCCACCAGAACTGTTCTTCCAGGAATGCTGCACTGAGCTTTTGAAGTAGAGCGAATCGCCCGCATTCAATTGGTAAAAATCCTCAGAACCCAGAACGACTTCCAGCTGACCTGACAGAACATGAATGAACTCTTCACCCTCATGTTTGTACGCCCCTTCCGATGACGCGTCAGGAGCCAACACAAAGCGGTGGCAGTCCATCTGGTTGCGCCCTTCCGCCAGCAGTTGGACTGTTACGCCGGGCGTTGTCTGCGGCCACGCCGACCATTCGCCCGAGCGGACGTGCTGCCTTGCCGCGCCTTCGTTCGGACCGGAGAGCGCCGAAACCGTCGTGCCAAACGACTCTGCCAAGTCGTGCAGCACCTTGACCGAAAGGCCTTGTGAGGTCCGCTCGAATGTCGACAGCGCCGAGACCGCAATCCCGACGTCCGCGGCAACATCTGCCAACGTCTTGCCCGCCATTTGCCGCATGTGGCGGATGCGTTTGCCGACCGGATCGGCCTCGGCGCGGCTTGGGGAGGTTTGTGGCAAGTCCGAGGATTCCAGTGCCGCCCGGATTGCTGCCGGATTCAGGCCCTGTTCGGCGCGTTGCCACTGGATGCGCTTGAGCTGTTCAAGGTGCTGGCTGGAATAGCAGCGCTGCCCCCCGGCCGTGCGCCCCGGTTCGATCAGCCCTTGAAGCTCCCAAAGCCGCAAGGTCGAGGCCGAAACGCCGGTCAGCCGTGCCGCTTCCGCCACCTTGTATCGAACCGGACTGTTCAAACTTTCGATCCCTTTTCCCGGCGCTTTCAATCAGTCTTCGAACGTGCGAAAACACTATTGGCAACTTACAGAAAAAATGCAAGAAAGAAGAAATCCAGAATTTGCAATTTGGCCGCAAGAGGAGCCTGCCATGAACGCCCCGCTGAAAAATGCCGAAATCCAGATCCGCAAACTTGACGCGATTTCGCGCGGTGTCGGCGTCATGACGCAAATCTATGCCGACAAAGCCGAGAACTCCGAAATCTGGGACGTCGAAGGCCGCCGCTACATCGACTTTGCCGCCGGTATCGCCGTCGTCAACACCGGCCACCGCCACCCGAAAGTGATTGCGGCTGTAAAAGACCAGCTCGATCATTTCACCCACACCTGCCATCAGGTGGTGCCTTACGAAAACTATATCCGCCTTGCCGAACGCCTGAACAAGGCTGTCCCCGGTAACTTTGCCAAGAAGACCATCTTCGTCACTACCGGCGCTGAAGCCGTTGAAAATGCAGTCAAAATCGCCCGCGCTGCCACTGGCCGCCAGGCTGTCATCGCCTTCACCGGTGCCTTCCATGGCCGCACGTTCATGGGCATGGCACTGACCGGCAAGGTGGTGCCTTACAAGGTCGGCTTCGGCGCGATGATGAACGATGTTTTCCACGTGCCGTTCCCGGTCGAGATGCATGGCGTCTCTCAGGAGGAATCTCTGTCGGTGCTCGACAAGCTGTTCAAGGCAGATGTCGATCCGGGCCGTGTGGCGGCCATCATCGTCGAGCCGGTTCAGGGCGAAGGCGGGTTTTACGATGTGCCCAAGCCCTTCATGAAGGCGCTGCGCGAGATTTGCGACAAGCATGGCATCATCTTCATCGCCGACGAGGTCCAGACCGGCTTTGCCCGCACCGGCAAATTGTTTGCCATGGAGCATTATGACGTCACTGCCGACATCACCACGATGGCAAAGGGATTGGCGGGCGGCTTCCCGCTCGCAGCCGTCACCGGCAAGGCCGAAATCATGGATGCGCCGGGACCCGGCGGTCTTGGCGGCACCTATGGCGGAAACCCGATCGGCATCGCCGCCGGAAACGCCGTGCTTGATGTCATTGAGGAAGAGCAGCTCTGCGACCGCGCCATGCAGCTCGGCAACCGGCTGCACCAGCGGCTGGAGTCCCTGCGTCATGACATTCCGCACATTGCCGACATCCGCGGCTACGGCTTCATGAAGGCCATCGAGTTCAACATTCCGGGCACCGGCAAGCCGAATCCCGACTTTACCAACGCCCTGCGCATGAAGGCGCTGGAGAAGGGCCTGATCCTTCTCACCTGCGGCGTCTACGGCAATGTCATCCGCTTCCTTGCGCCTATCACCATTCAGGACGAAGTCTTCAGCGAAGCGCTGGACATCATCGAATCCTCCATCCGCGAATGCGCAAAGGCTTGAAGTCATGATCGCTGCATCTCTTATCTCCCGTCTGAAAGACCCGAGCCTCGTCACCGACAAGGCGTTCGTCTCCGGCGTCTGGGCCGCCAACGCTGACGGCGGCAAGACGTTCGAAGTCACCAACCCATCGACCGGCGAGGTCATCGCCGTGCTGCCGGACATGGGCCGCGATGAAACCGCGCGTGCCATCGACGCCGCCTACACCGCTCAGAAGGCGTGGGCGAAAAAAACCGGCAAGGAACGCGCCATCGTCATGCGCAAACTGTTCGACCTGATGGTCGCCAATGCCGATGATCTGGCAACGATCCTGACCACTGAGATGGGCAAGCCTTGGGCGGAAGCGCGCGGCGAAATCCTCTACGGCGCGTCCTATGTCGAGTGGTTTGGCGAGGAGGCCAAGCGCGTCTATGGTGACGTCATGGGCGGCCATCAGGCAGACAAGCGCATCATGGTCATCCGCCAGCCCATTGGCGTGGTCGGCGCCATTACACCGTGGAATTTCCCCAATGCGATGATTGCCCGCAAGATGGCCCCGGCCCTTGCCGTCGGCTGCACCATGGTTGCCAAGCCAGCCGCGCAGACGCCGCTGTCCATGCTCTCGCTCGCGCTGCTGGCCGAACGCGCTGGCGTCCCGGCCGGTTGCTTCTCGGTCATCACCTCGAAATCCTCTTCCGCCATCGGCAAGGAATTTTGCGAGAACGACAAGGTCCGCAAGCTCACCTTCACCGGCTCGACGGAAGTCGGCCGCATCCTGATGCGTCAGGGCGCGGACCAGATCATGAAGCTCGGCTTGGAACTTGGCGGCAACGCCCCTTTCATCGTGTTCGATGACGCCGATCTTGATGCCGCCGTCGAAGGCGCGATGATCTCGAAATACCGCAACAACGGCCAGACCTGCGTCTGCGCCAACCGGCTCTATGTGCAGGCGGGCGTCTATGATGCCTTCGCCAAAAAGCTCGGCGCTGCCGTTGCCAAGATGAAGGTCGGTGACGGCTTTGGCGATGGCGTCACAACGGGTCCGATGATCGACGAAAATGCAATCATAAAGGTCAAGGAGCATATCGCCGACGCCGTCTCCAAGGGCGCGAAAATCGAGACCGGCGGCAAGGAGCACGAAAATGGCGGCCTGTTCTTCCAGCCGACCATTCTCACCGGCGTCACACC
>JANPGC010000101.1:0-2387 GCA_031423755.1 Phyllobacteriaceae bacterium
CGGCTTTCTGGCCGGTTGAAGCATTTGCGTTGATGACCTCGCGCACCACGTCTCCGACAAGCCTTGCTGTCTGAAACATTGAGGGCGTTGCCAGCAGCGTCTGGTGGCGTTCCTGCGGCGCTTTGGTGCGCTCGTCGAGGATGCTGACAACAGATTGCGTGGTGGCAAGATTTCCCGCGGCCATCAAGACGATCACCCGCTCGCCGGGTTCCGACCATGTGTACATCTTGCGGAATGTGGAGATGTTATCGACACCGGCGTTGGTGCGCGTGTCGGACATGAACACGAGGCCCTTGTCCAGTTTCATTCCTACGCAGTATGTCATGCCGCTGCCGCCTGATTCCCGTAAAATCAGGACTTCACTGCTCTACTTTGACAGCAACTTCAAGGGTTTCGCCGCCGCTGCCGCGACGTATACCGGAAATCGGCGCGGCATCGCGATAATCGAGGCCAACTGCAACGCGGACGTACTTGTCATCGGGGCAGATATCGTTGGCGGCATCAAACCCTACCCAGCCGAGCCCCTCTACATATGCTTCCGCCCAGGCATGGCTCGCCGCCTGATCCGGTCCGTCCAGCATCATCAAATAGCCGGACACATAACGGGCAGGGATGTCGAGCAGCCTTGCCGCAGAGACGAAGACATGGGTCAAATCCTGACAAACGCCGCGACCGGCTGCCAATGCTGTTTCGCCGGTGGTTTCGACATCCGTTTGCCCGCCCTCATAGGCCATTTGCGCGACAATCTTGCTCATGAGTTCATGCAGCTGATCGAGGCGCGGAGAGACATCAGCCACGCTGTCCGCAAGCTTGCGGATATTCTCACCCGGCATCGTCAGGCCTGTCTGGCGGCCATAGACCCAGAGCGGCGTCCCGGTCTTGTCGTGACCGACAACGCCATTTGTGTTGGCGGTCGTCACAGTTCCCTCGGCGGTGATCGAGATTTCGACGGCGTTGCGCTCTTGCCGGATGAGCTCGACGATGTTGGCATAGCCGTCGGTGTAGGTGACCTCGCGCTGTGCGCCTGTGCAGGTCACCTTCCAATCATGCACCAACTGGGTGCTGTTGGATTGCGGCGTCAGCTTGAGGCGCTGCAAGGCGTACGGCACTTGCGTGTCATATCTGTACGTCGATGTGTGGCTTATTTTCAGCAGCATGGGTCAATCAAAATTATATGCCCCCGCAATTGACAGGCCGAGGCGGTTGTTCTGGTAGATGAAGCCTGACAGGAATTCGTGCAATCCGCCATCGATGATCTGGCGGATGTTTCTGCCCGTCAAGGTGCCCTTTGTCTCGGTGGACAGCGCGTAAGCATCGGATGAGACGCCGTAGTCATGTTCCAGATAGCCAAGATTGACTGCAATGTTGTGGTAGGAGAACGCCAGCGAGCGCGGCATGCGGTCATTGAGAATGAGATAATCGGCAATGTTTGCAGGCTTGTATTCCGACTCATAGACCCAGCGATACGACCGGTGTGCCGACACGGATCGCAGTATCGATTCCCACTGCGAATTGTCCATGGCCGAGCCGACATAGGACACCGACGGCAACAGCACATAGTATTTGACGTCGAGAATGCGCGCCGTGTTGTCGGCCCGTTCGATAAAAGTGCCGAGATTTGAGAAGTTGAAAATCTCGTTTCGCAGCATCGTGCCGTGAAAGGCGCCACGGATCAGCGCCGTCTCGCGCTTGATGAGATCAAGGATGCGCGGCAGTTCATTGTCGGGAATTGTCACCGACAGGGCGCGCGTGAGGTGCATCCATGCTTCGTTGACGGCTTCCCACGCTTCACGCGTCAGGGCTGTGCGCACCATCCTTGCATTGAAGCGTGCGGCGTTGATTGACGACAGCACACTTGAAGGGTTGTCTGGATTGCACAAAAGGAAATGGATGACATTGGCGGCGGTGCATTCCTCATGCACTTCGTCGAAAGAGGCGGTGACGCCTGCGCTCAGCACCACGGACGACCACTCGTCCGGTGCGCCGGCAGATTTTGTAAGCGCCATGCGCATGCCGGCATCAACAAGGCGCGCCATGTTTTCTGCCCGCTCAATGTAGCGGTGCATCCAGAACAGTCCGTTGGCGGTTCTTCCCAAAAGCATGTCAGTCGTCCAGAACCCAGGTGTCTTTGGTGCCGCCGCCCTGGCTTGAATTGACCACGAGCGACCCCTCTTTCAGCGCAACGCGCGTCAGCCCGCCCGGCGTGATGCGGATCTGGTCCGACACCAGCACGAATGGACGCAGGTCAACGTGGCGCGGTGCGAGGCCTTTTTCGGTGAAAATCGGCACAGTCGACAGCGCCAGCGTCGGCTGGGCGATATAGTTTTTCGGCCGGGCCTTGAGCTTCAGCGCAAAAGTCTCGCGTTCGGCCTTTGTCGATGTTGGTC
>JANPGC010000102.1:0-4868 GCA_031423755.1 Phyllobacteriaceae bacterium
CAACGACCTGCCGCGCCAAGCCCGCCGTCTTGCACGATGGCGGGCGCAGCGTGATCTGTTGCTCGCCGCCAAAGTCCCCTACCGCCCGATGCGCATGTCTCCGTTCCGTCCGGGACCACCGCCGGGCTATCGGCGCAAGGATATTCACCAAGTCGATGCGGTGCTGAAGGACGTGCATTATTTTGCGATTGAGGCGTTCAGGGCGGACACGTCTTGAAACTTATCCCAACCTTCGCGTTTCAACACACGGAAGGCGTCGCCTGTCCGTCCGCTTGGCTTGTCCGCAGATGCGGTCTTTCCGCTTGCGCGCATTTGCGCTATCTGGCGCGCATGAACCAGTTTCTTCTCGTAGCCATCGGTGGCGGCATCGGCGCGGCGCTCAGGCATTTGTCAAATGGTGTGGCACTCCGAGCGTTTGGCCCGAATTTTCCGTGGGGAACAATGGGGATCAACATCGCCGGTTCGCTTGCCATGGGCCTGTTCATAGAGCTTCTGGCGCGCAGGTTTGGCGGATCGCAGGAGTTGCGGCTGTTTGTGGCAACGGGCATTCTGGGCGGCTTTACGACATTTTCCGCCTTTTCGCTCGATTTCGCAGCGCTTTTTGAACGCGGCGAGGTGGCTTGGGCCTTCGTTTATGCGGCATTGAGCGTCATTCTCTCAATTGCCGCCCTGTTTGCCGGATTGTGGCTCGCCAGAAGTTTTGCCTGATGCTATCGGCACGGGACGCGTTTGAAAGTTGAATCATGGCCGCCGTTGAACAGAAAATTGTCGAACAGGACGAGGCCGCCATGCGGCTCGACCGCTGGTTCAAGGTGCACTATCCGGGCCTCGGCTTCGGCGCGCTGCAAAAGCTGTTGCGTTCGGGGCAGGTGCGGGTTGATGGGGGCCGGGCCAAGTCCGACACGCGCCTTGTTGTCGGCCAGACAATCCGCGTTCCGCCACTGGCAGTTGACCAGGCATCTGGCAAGGACGGCCCGCTGACGCGCAACACGATCCGCGGGCAGGAAGACGGCGATGTCCTGCGGCAGATGCTGCTTTACGAAGACGAAAAAGTTTTTGTCTTCAACAAGCCGTCCAGCCTTGCGGTGCAGGGCGGTTCAGGCATCGTGCGCAACGTCGATGAAATGCTTGAAGCCTGGCGCAACAAAAAGGGTGAGAAGCCTCGGCTGGTGCACCGCATTGACCGCGACACATCCGGCTGTCTTGTCGTTGCGCGCACACGCGGCGCGGCGCAGTTTTTGACCAAAATGTTCCGTGACCGCGAGACCGGCAAGACTTATTGGGCGCTGGTCAAAGGCGCGCCGCCGCGCCACGAGGGCAAGCTGTCGTCGTGGCTGGTCAAGGAGCAAACGGAAGATGGCGACCGGATGCGGGTTGCCAGGCATGGTGAACAGGGCGCCGATCATGCCATCACCGAGTACAGGGTTATCGAAACCGCTGGCCAGCGGCTGACCTGGCTGGAACTCACTCCGCACACGGGAAGGACGCACCAACTGCGCGTCCACACGCTGCAACTCGGCTGTCCGATTATCGGCGATCCGAAATATTTCGAGTCCGACAGCAACTGGGATTTCCCCGGCGGCATGCAGAACCGCTTGCACCTGCACGCGCGGCGCATCCAGATTCCGCATCCGTCCGGCGGCATGATCGACGTCACCGCACCCTTGCCGCCGCACATGGTGCAATCGTGGAATCTTTTGGGATTTGAAGAATCGAGCGCGACGGAATGAGCGCGTTGCTGCAGGTCAAACGCCTTCCGTCACTGGATCTTCTTGCTGTCGCCACCATGATTTTGCTGACGATGGCGTGGGGGCTCAATGCGGTTGCGGGAAAGATCGCGGTCGAAGGATTAGATCCGATGTTCCTGTCCTTCTCGCGCGCCGTGCTGGCGGGCGGCGCTGTGTTGATCTGGTGCCGCTTCAAGGGCATTCGCGTTTTTCAGCGCGATGGCTCGCTGTGGAGCGGGCTCCTGGTCGGCCTGCTGTTTGGTGTCGAGTTTGCCTTGATCTATTGGGGGTTGGATTTGACCAGCGCGTCGCGCGCCAATCTGATGACGAACACGATGCCGCTGTTCACGCTTTTGGGCTCACACTATCTGCTCGGCGAACGCGCTTCGGTCTTGAAGATACTTGGCACTGCCCTTTCATTTGTGGGTGTCATTGTTGTTTTGCTCGACACGCTCAGCATGCCGTCCCCGACTGCCGTCTATGGCGATCTCTTGTGCATCGCTGGTGGATTTGCCTGGGCCGCAACGGCGATTGCCATCCGCACAACCAAGGTCGGCACGCTGGCGCCGGAAAAGACGTTGCTTTACCAACTGTTTGGTGCGGCGCTCGTTTCTGCGCCATTCCTTTATTACTCGACCGGTCTGGTGCGGGACATGGATTGGCTGGTGTTTGGCAGCCTTATGTTCCAGTCCTTCTTTATCGTCGCCTTCACTTACGTCATCTGGTTCTGGCTGATGGCGCGCTATCCTTTGACCGGACTTTCCGCTTTCACCTTTTTATCGCCGGTATTTGGCGTTCTGTTCAGCTGGCTGCTGCTGGGCGAGCCCCTGACCACGGGCCTGACCAGCGGTCTGGCGTTGATTGTCATGGGGCTGATCCTCGTCAACAGTACATTCAGGCGGAGCAAGGCATGAACAGGAAACTGGTGCTGTTTGATTGTGACGGAACAATATTGGACAGTGTCGGGATCATTCATGATTCCATGGTGCGCACGTTTTCTGAGGCTGGCTACCCTGCACCAGCGCAATCGGCGACACGCTCGATCATCGGGCTGACGCTTGATCTCGCGATTGCCCGTCTTCTTGGCCGCCCGGTGGACGGTGAAGTCGAAACGATGACCGCGCGCTACAAGCAGCATTTTCACAAGCTCTACGCCCGGCCTGATTTTGAGCAGTCGCTGTTTCCCGGCATGGCTGATCTGGTGAACGGCCTTGGCGCGCGCGAGGATATTGTGCTTGGCATTGTTACCGGCAAATCGCGGCGCGGAATGGAGATGTTCTTCGACAAGCACGGCCTTCGCGAGCATTTTGTCACGGTGCGCACAGCCGATGATTGCCCGTCCAAACCGCATCCGGCGATGGTGCTGGAATGTTGCGCGGAAGCAGGATTTGAGCCGGTCAACAGCATCGTCGTCGGCGATAGTGTGTTCGACATGGAAATGGCCAAGAGCGCGGGGGCCGGGGCCATCGGCGTGGCTTGGGGTTACAATGGCGTGGCCATGCTGCGCTCGGCAGGCGCTGATGAAATTGCCGCCACAGCGCAAGAGCTGGCGCAAATGCTGGAGCGCAATGATGCGTGACATTTTGAGCGACCTTGAAGCGGCTGAAAAGCTTATGGACCCCAATCCGATGCGGCGGGCGCAAAAGGCCATGCTGACGCCGATGCCGAAGCGGTTTTACAAAGCCGCAGGCGTTGCGGAGCGGGGCGGTGAATTTGTTGTCGTGCTCGATGGCAAGCCGGTGAAAACTCCGGCGCGCAAAGAACTGGCTTTTCCAACAAGCGCCGCTGCCGCGCTCGTGGTGGCGGAGTTTGACGCGCAGGAGAAGGAGATCAACCCGACTACCATGCCGTTCACCCGGCTCGCCAATACGGCAATTGACGGGGTGGCGAGCGAGGTGGATGCGGTTTTAGCCGACATTCAACGCTTCTGTGCCAACGACATGCTTTGCTATCGTTCCGAGGCACCTGAAGGTCTGGTCAAGCGTCAGACAGATGTCTGGGATCGTTATCTTGATTGGGTGAAAGACAGGCATGGCGTGCGCCTTTATCTTGCCGAAGGTGTGATGCATGTGGTGCAGCCGCCAGCGTCAGTTGAGGCGTTCGGTGTTGCACTGAAGTCCCATGCCGAGCCGCTGAAACTGGCCTGTCTGCATGCCATGACGACCATGACCGGCTCGGCCATTCTGGCGCTGGCCATTGCCGAGGCCGAAGTGTCTGTGGAGGAAGGTTGGGCCGCCGCACATCTCGATGAAGACTGGACCATCGAGCATTGGGGCGAAGACCGCGAGGCGCAAGCGCGCCGCGCCGCCCGCTGGCAGGACATGAAGGCGGCTTCGGATATGCTGCGGGCGCTCGGCTAGCAACGTCAGATTACAATAAACCCCGGTGTCGCCACCGGGGTTTTCGCGTTCCAATTCAGGCTGTTACACCGAATAGTACATGTCGAATTCGACCGGATGCGGGGTCATTTCGAAGCGCATCACTTCGGCCATCTTCAACTCGATGAACGAGTCGATCATGTCGTTGTCGAACACGCCGCCAACGGTCAGGAATGCACGGTCCTTGTCGAGGCTTGACAGAGCTTCGCGCAGCGAGCCGCAGACGGTCGGGATCTTCTTCAGTTCCTTCGGCGGCAGGTCGTAAAGGTCCTTGTCCATCGGCTGGCCCGGATGGATCTTGTTCTTGATGCCGTCAAGGCCGGCCATCAGGAGCGCTGCGAAGGCAAGATACGGGTTTGCGCCCGGATCGGGGAAGCGGACTTCGACGCGCTTTGATTTCGGACCCTGGCCGAACGGAATGCGACAGGAGGCCGAGCGGTTGCGGGCGGAATAGGCCAGCAGAACCGGGGCTTCGTAGCCCGGAACCAGACGCTTGTAGGAGTTGGTCAGCGGGTTGGTGAAGGCGTTGACCGCCTTGGCATGCTTGATGACGCCGCCGATGAAGTAGAGGCAGAGTTCCGACAGACCTGCATACTGGTCGCCCGCAAACATAGGTTTGCCGCCCTTCCAGATCGAGAAGTGGACGTGCATGCCCGAGCCATTGTCGCCGAAAATCGGCTTCGGCATGAACGTTGCTGTCTTGCCATAAGCATGGGCGACCTGATGGACGACGTACTTGTAAAGCTGCATCTTGTCGGCGTTG
>JANPGC010000103.1:0-4938 GCA_031423755.1 Phyllobacteriaceae bacterium
CCCCGCTGTTTGCGGGGAGAAGGCGCCCAACGAGCGGATGAGGGGCAGCGCCGAGGCTCGGACTTGATCACCTCAGCCAATCACGCTGCCGCTGAATTTGTAATCAACCATAATGTGCAGACCCCTTCACTCGGCCCGCACCGGCGTCGGCTTGCCGTCCGCATCCAGCGCCACCATCACAAACCGCGCGCTGGTCACCTTCTCTTCAACCTGCGTCAAATACCGCTGCGCAATCGCGTCGACTTTCAGCACCATCGACGTGCGTCCAACCTTCTCGATGAATGTATAGACACTCAGCGTATCGCCGATCTTCACCGGCTTTTCAAAAAACATCTCGTTGACCGCCGCCGTCACCACGCGCCCGCCGGCCCGCTCCGCCGCGCGGATGCCCGACGCCAGATCCATCTGCGCCATCACCCAGCCGCCGAATATGTCCCCCGCAGCGTTTGCGTCGCCCGGCATGGCCAGCGTGCGCAAGGTCAGGTCGCCCAGTGGAGTTTTATCGCTCATGGTCGAAGTCCTTTGAGAAAATAGCTGTCGTTTGGGTATGCCTGACAAATGTTGCCGTCAACGGCATGAACCCGAATTCTCGCGTCCCCCCAACCCGATGTCGTTATGCCTGCATTCACACCGTCGCAATTTTGACAGGGCGCGGCGCATGCTCTGGAACACCGGGCGCATGGCTGACTACCCTTGGACTGTAATCTGCTGCGGCCAGAACTGCAGCCGGACTTAAGGACAAGATGCAAACGTTCGACTTCATAATCGTCGGTTCAGGCTCTGCAGGCTCAGTGCTTGCAGAACGCCTGTCGGCATCCGGCAAACACACCGTGCTGGTGCTCGAGGCCGGTGGCACGGACCTGCGTTTTTATGTCCAGATGCCGCTCGGCTACGGCAAGATGTTTTTCGACAAGTCCGTCAACTGGATGTACAAGGCCGAACCAGACCCTGGCCTTGCCGGAAACGCCGACCACTGGCCGCGAGGCAAGGTCATGGGCGGCTCCTCGTCCATCAACGCCATGGTCTGGATACGCGGCGCGAAAGAGGATTATGACGATTGGGAAGCGCTCGGCAACAAAGGCTGGGGCTGGGCCGACATGCTGCCGGTCTTCAGGGGACTGGAAGACTATGAAGGCGGCGCGAACCAATGGCGCGGCGCAGGCGGGCCGATCCGCATCTCGCGCATCGACAGCAACATCCACCCGCTGACCAAAAACTACATTGAGGCCGCAACACAGGCCGGCCTGCCCTTAAACGACGACTTCAACGGAGCATCCCAGGAAGGCATCGGTCTCTACCAGATCAACACCAAAGGCGGCCGCCGCATGTCCGCCTCGCGCGCCTTCCTGCGCCCGGCCATGAAACGCAGCAACGTGACGCTGATAACCGGTGCGCATGTCACGCGCATCCTGTTCGAGGGCAAACGCGCCATCGGTGTCGAATACCAGAAGGGCGGCGTCACCAAATCCGCACGCGCGGGCCGCGAAGTGATCTTGTCCGGCGGCGCGGTCAACTCGCCGCAGCTGCTGCAATTGTCCGGCATCGGCGACCCTGCCCTTCTCAACAGCCTCGACATTCCGGTCGTTCACGCCAACGCCAATGTCGGCCAGCATCTGCAGGACCATCAGGGCATCAACTACACCTTCAAGGCCAAGGTGCCGACGCTGAACCAGACGCTGCGCCCATGGTGGGGCAAGTTGATGATCGGCCTGCAATACATATTGTTCCGCAATGGCCCGCTGGCGATCTCGATGAATCAGGGCGGCGGCTTTTTCCGCACTTCGCAAAAATACCAGCGCCCGAACATGCAGCTCTATTTTCAGGTGTTTTCGACCGTCATCCCCAAGCCCGGCGAGCGCCCGATCCTGACACCCGACCCATGGCCCGGCTTCTCCATCGGCCTGTCCAACTGCCGCACGTCAAGCCGCGGCCACATCGCCATCAAGTCGCGAGACCCCTTCGACCATCCACGCATCATCGCCAACGCCTTCTCGCATCAGGACGACGTGTCCGAGATGCTCGACGCCGTGAAATTCCTGCGCAAGATCGCTGCCCAACCCGCCATCGCCAGCCTCATCGAAGAAGAGCTGCTGCCCGGCCCCAAAGTGCAAAGCGACGAAGACCTGACAGCCGATTTCCGCAAGCGCTCCGGCACGGTCTATCACCCGGTTTCCACCTGCCGCATGGGACCAAACGAAAGCGACAGCGTCGTCTCGCCGCGCCTGAAAGTCCACGGCATCGAAGGCCTGCGCGTCATCGACGCCTCGGTCTTCCCGACGCTCATCACAGGCAACACCAACGCCCCCGCCATCGCCGTCGGCTGGAAGGGTGCAGAGCTCATTTTGGAGGATCACCCATGAAAATGTCCAAGATCACGGATGTGAAAACCTGGGTCGTCGCCAACCCGCCCCCGCAGATCGGCGGGCGCTATTTCATCTTTGTCAAGCTCACCACCAGCGACAATGTCGTCGGCTATGGCGAAGCCTACAACGCCTCGTTCGATCCGCATGTCACCTGCAAGATGATCGAGGACGTCGCACTGCGCTACCTCATAGGCAACGACCCGCACGACATCGAAAATTTCTTCCGCCGCGCCTATTCATCCGGCTTCACCCAGCGCCCGGATTCCTCGATGATCGGCTGCGTTTCAGCGCTAGAAATGGCCTGCTGGGACATCATCGGCAAGGAAGCGGACAAGCCAGTCTACATGCTGCTCGGCGGGCGCGTGAACGAGACACTGCGTTCCTACACCTATCTCTATCCGATGACCGGCTCAGTCTACCCGGATGAAGCAGAGGACAAGGACGACAACGTCTACAACAACCCGGACAAGGCGGCCGCCTGCGCACTCGAATACGTGCGCCAAGGCTTCACCGCCGTCAAACTCGATCCAGCCGGACCCTACACCGCCTTCGACGGCCACCAGCCGCGCCTCATCGACATCGACCTCTCCGCCCGCATGGTCAAAGCCATCCGCGAGGCGGTCGGCACAAAATGCGATATCCTGTTCGGCACCCACGGCCAGTTCACGGCGTCAGGCGCCAAGCGCATGGCCCGCGCCATCGAGCCCTATGATCCGCTCTGGTTTGAAGAACCCGTCCCGCCGGACGTGCCGGAAGTCATGGCGGAGGTCGCACGCTTCACGTCGATCCCCGTCGCCACCGGCGAGCGACTTTGCACCAAATGGGAATTCGCCCGCGTCATCGAAAACCGCGCAGCGTCCATCCTGCAGCCGGACCTTGGTCGCTCGGGAGGCATTCTGGAAACCAAGAAGATCGCCGCGATGGCCGAAGCCTACCACATCCAGATCGCCCCGCACTGCTACTGCGGCCCCATCGTCGCCGCCGCCAACATCCAGCTCGCCGTCACCCTGCCAAACTTTCTCATCATCGAAGCCATCAAGACCTTCGACGGCTTCCACGGCGAATTGTTGAAGAAAAAGATCGAATGGCAAGACGGCCACATCATCCCGTCAACGGAACCGGGCCTCGGCGTCGAGCTCAATGAAGCGGTGTGCGATGCCAATCCCTGGACCGGCGATATTCTGCACCTGCAAATGATGCAGACGCCGCTAGTTTGATTACTCCGCAGCCGGTGTCAAATTCAGCGGCCGCTCGATGAGATCGCCATGCGCATACTGGTGCAAAACCGAAGCCACCAGCGTCTGGTAAGGCATTCCCTTGCGCGCCGCGATGGCCTTCAGGCGACCGATATCGCCGGACTGGATGCGCAGCGTCACCGGCTTGCGCTCCAAAAACGCCTTTGCCGACGCCTGCCATTCGGCTGCTAGCTTGACGCGCCGTTCTTCCGTCGGCTTAGTGACGCGCCCGTCGTCAATTGCGGCGACATGGCTTTCAATCAGGTCGCGTTCTTCGTCATCCAGATAAGGCGGATCGTAGAAATCCTTGCCCATGATCATTCTCCACTGTGCAGCCGGTTCACCTTCCGGCTCGGGTATATCGTTTTCAAAAACCGGACATCGCCATCTTCCACAAAGGGAACCGCGCAGGCATATCCGTTGACCATGACATGCAGCACACGCTGGTTGTGATAACGCGTCCCATCCGGATGCGGCATATCTCCCAACAGGTTTCCTGCTTCGAGCGCCTCAACCACCATTTCAAAAGAGAGGCCCCGCTCCCTCTGCAGCACGGCATTCTTCTCATCATTCCACAGATAGCGATGCTTCATAAATCATCGATGCACTGAAAATACATGGAAAGTCAATATTTCTGACTACTCCGCCGCCAACCTTACCGGCCCCTCGTTCGGTTCGCGCGCGTCGAAAGCCATCCGTGCGTCAACAATCCGTTGACGGTTCGTAATCGCCCACTGCGCAATCACGCCTAGTGGCTCGGAAAGCGAGTGCCCAAGTTCCCTCAGCTCATAATCCACACGCGGCGGAATGGTCGGGTAAACCGTGCGGGTGACAAATCCGTCGCGCTCCAGCGTTTTCAACGTAAGTGTCAGCATCCGCTGCGAAATTCCCTCCACGTCGCGCTTCAGTTCGGAAAATCTGCGCGGCCCGTCGTTCAGCGCGCGCACCACCAGCACGGTCCACTTGTCGCCGATCTGCGACAGAACCTCATGCACAGCCATGCAGTTGCCGGTTACGTTTTTGGTGCCATGCTTCATGATTGTGCCTCCTTGCGGGGAATTTCCTGATCACTATTGTATGCATGGTTACGATGAGTAACAAGTATCAATATCGTAACCATAGAACAATTCGAAACCGAAAAGCCGCGCACCTTGAATGCGCTTGAAGGAACCCCTCCAATGTCCAACGTCCTGCTCGTTCTCACCTCGCCGCGCGGCGAGTCCGTCTCTACCAAGCTTGCGACTGAGCTTGCCAACAAGATCACTGCCAAGTCCGGCGGCACCGTCACTGTGCGCGATGTCGCTTCCAAGCCGTTGCCGCATCTGGATGCCGAGCTGATT
>JANPGC010000104.1:0-9214 GCA_031423755.1 Phyllobacteriaceae bacterium
AACAGCCCGGCATATTCACCTTGGCTTCCGGCATTCGGCTGCAGCGACACGGCGGCAAAGCCGGTGATTTCGCAGAGCCAGCTTTCAAGCTCCGCAATCATTTCGCGGATGCCCTTGGTGTGTCTGTCCGGGGCAAACGGATGGAGATTTGCCACTGACGGCCAAGACACAGGCATCATTTCGGCGGCAGCATTCAGCTTCATTGTGCACGAGCCGAGCGGAATCATCGCGCGGTCGAGCGCCAAGTCCTTGTCAGCCAGGCGGCGCAGGAATCGCATCATTTGCGTTTCTGAACGGTTCTCGTGGAACACCGGCTGGGTCAGGAATTTGCCTCTGCGCGGGGCAGGGAGACGTGTCTCAGCTTCTGCCGGAAGGCTTGATGCGCCGAAAAGCTCGGCAAGCTCAAAGGCATCCAGCTCGCTCGACGCCTCGTCAAATGAGACCGCGACTCGATCTGCATCCAGGGGCCGGACGAACCGTCCACCGCGTTCCGCTTCCTGTGCAATCGCATTGGCGCGGCCCGGTGCGGACACGGTCACTGTGTCAAAGAACAAATGGCCGGCGACTGCGTTGCCAGCGTCGGTCACTGCTGCAGCAAACCGGCTGGCCAAGCTGTGCACCTGGGTTGCGATTTCGGTGAGCCCTTCCGGCCCATGCCAAATCGAATAGGCCGCTGCCATGTTGGCGAGCAGCGCCTGCGCCGTGCAGATGTTGGATGTCGCCTTGTCGCGGCGGATGTGCTGTTCGCGGGTTTGCAAGGCGAGCCGGTAGCCGGGGCGGCCCTTGGTATCAACGGACTGGCCGACCAGCCGGCCGGGCATCAGCCGGGTCAAAGCGTCAGTCACGGCAAGATATGCGGCATGCGGTCCGCCAAACGCCATGGGCACGCCGAAGCGCTGCGTCGAGCCTGCCGCAATGTCCGCGCCCCATGAGGCCGGGCTTTCTGTGACGACAAGCGCCAGCGGATCGCACACGGCAATCACCAGCGCTCCTGCCGCCTTTGCCTGCTTGATGATCGTGCCGAAATCACCGTAGACGCCGTAAGTATCTGGCCAAGGCACAATGACCGCCGCCGTCTTGGCATCTATGTTGTCGCAATCAATTGTGAGGCCCAACGGCCCGGCGCGGGTCTCGATCACGTCGGTCACCTGCGGATGCAGAGCGCCCGCGATGATGATCCGGTCACGCTCGCCCTTGTGGTGGCGGACTGCAATGCCGACCGCTTCGGCCACGGCCGTCGCTTCATCGAGCAACGAAGCGGAAGCGACATCAAGGCCAGTCAGCTCGCAGACCAGCGTCTGGAAGTGGAACAGAAGTTCCAGGCGGCCTTGGCTGATTTCCGCCTGATAGGGCGTGTAGGCCGTGTACCAGGCCGGATTCTCAAACAGGTTGCGCTGGATGACTGGCGGCACCAGCGTGCCGTGGTAGCCTTGGCCGATGAAGCTTTTCAGAACGTCGTTCTGTGCCAGCTTGTCCTGCAACTCGGCCAGTGCGCCGGCTTCGGATGCTGCTTCCGGCAAATCGAGATCATGTCCGAGTCGAATATTTGCCGGAACGGTCTGCCTGATGATGGTTTCAACCGATGTGACGCCGAGCGTCTTTAGCATGGCCTTGCGGTCCGCGTCGGACGGACCGATGTGGCGGGCGGAAAAGGGAGCTGTCATTTTGCGTTCACCCGACCATTTTCAAATAGGCGGCCTCGTCCATGAGCCCATCAAGCTGCGACGGGTTTGACAGCGTCATCTTCCACAGCCAGCCGTCGGCTTCCGGCGAGCCATTGACGATGGCGGGGTCTGACGAAAGCGCGGTGTTCACTTCGGTGATGGCCCCATCAACGGGCGCATAGACATCTGATGCCGCCTTGACCGATTCAACGACGACTGCCGCGCCGCCCTTGGCGACGGTCTTGCCGGTTGCTGGAAGGTCAACAAACACCAGATCGCCGAGCTGTTCCTGCGCATACTTCGTGATGCCGACGGTGGCGACATTGCCTTCGACGCGGAGCCATTCGTGGTCTTCGGTGAAATAGGTCTTGCTCATCGGATTATCCTTTGACGTAGCGATGGGGAGTGAAGGGGAGGGAGGCGACGGTGACCGGGATCTTATTGCCGCGCACGTCGGCGAATAGAGCTGCGCCCGTGTCGAGCGCGGATTTGTTGACGTAGCCCATGGCGACAGGGTGGTTAACCGTCGGTCCAAAACCGCCCGAATTGATGATGCCAACTTCGTTGCCATCGGCATCGGTCAGCAAGGCGCCATTGCGCACTGGCATGCGGCCTTCGGGTTTCAGCCCCACGCGTTTGCGCGATGCGCCTTTGGCAAGCGCCGCCCGGAAAGCATCGGCGCCATTGAAAGTTCCGGTTTCGCGAAGTGCCTTCGGAATTGGCCAGAGCAGGGAGGCTTCGACCGGCGTGGTCGTCTCATCCATGTCATTGCCGTAGAGACACAGACCCGCTTCGAGGCGCAGCGAGTCGCGTGCGGCGAGGCCGATCCATTCGACATCCGGCTGTGCAAGCAGTTTGGCTGCGAGCGCTTCTGCGTCTTTTGGCTTCACTGCAATCTCAAGCCCGTCTTCGCCGGTGTAGCCGGAGCGGGTGATGATCAGACCGTCCTGCTCCTTGCCGTGCATGAAGGTCAGGTCCGAGCCGTCGATGCCCGCGGCCTTGGCTGCGGCAACTGCGGTTGGACCCTGTATTGCCAAGAACACGCGGTCGAGCGCTTCGAGCTTGCAGCCGTGCGTTTCGACGATGCCGCTGATCTGGGCCTCGTCGATCGCAGCGCGCGAGGCGTTGGCGACGATGATCCAGCGGTCGGCAGCATAACGGGTGACGATCAGATCGTCGATGATGCCGGCCTGGTCATTGAGCAGAAGCGTGTATTTGCTTTCTCCGGCGTATATCAGCGCCGGATCAACCGGGCAGGTTGCCGCTAGAGCCGTATCGGCGTTGGCACCTGTCAATTCGAACAGCTGCATATGGGAGATGTCGAAAAGACCGGCTTTCTCGCGGGTGTGAAGATGTTCCTTCATCACGCCAAGCGGATAGGTGATCGGCATGTTCCAACCGGCAAAGCCGCCAAATTTGGCGCCGGCTTGTTCGTGCAATGATTTGAGGGGCAGTTCGCGAAGGCTTCCAGCTTCCAATACAGTCTCCAGACACGGTTCGGCTGAGCGCGAAGATCGCGCTCTTACCGCCCCTCTGTCTGAAGCCTGAGAGACTCGCGCCGCCGGAACTCTGTCAGCGACACTTACACCTTCGGCGCGGGGTAGTGCCCCGACTTTCCAGAGTTGTCTTTACCCCACACGGTTCTTTTGCCTGAGAGATTTCGGGCGATTTCCCCTTCGGCGGCCGTTTCCAGCTCTCTCCCGCGTGCGGCCAAGGCCCGCAAGGGCCTTCGACGAAGCGGAACCTAATTCAACCCATCCTGTTTGTCACGCGACAAATGATGGTCAGATTCCGCCAAACCAGTCATAGCCATTGTCTTCCCAGTAGCCGCCGTTGCCGTTGCCAAACGGCTTGAAATCATCGACCAGAGTAATTTTCCGGATGTATTTTGCCTGCTTGTAGCCAAGCTGACGCTCAACCCGCATGCGCACCGGTGCACCGTTGGCGATTGGCAAATCCGTGCCGTTCATGCCCCAGGCGAGAATTGTCTGCGGATGGCGGGCGTCTTCAAGGTCGATTGATTCGTAATATTTGATCGCACCGGAAAGTGACTGATCGATTGTGTCATAGCAGTCGATCAACAGGTAACGCGCCGAGTTCTTGACACCGACAGCGTCAAGCACCGCCGCCACCGGAGTGCCGGTCCATTTGGCTACGCAGCTCCAGCCTTCGACGCAGTCATGGCGGGTGATCTGTGTGCGGGACGGCATGGATTTCAGCTCAGCCAGCGAGAATGAGCGCGGCTTGTCGACCAACCCGGCGATCTCGAGTTTGTAATCGGCGAACTTGTTTGCGACCAAAGCCAAATAGTCTTCGTCCTCCGGATTGGTCACGCCGTTGGGGCGCATCGGCTGGCGGATGTCGCTTTCGGAAAACTCCGCAGCCAAGCTGTTTTCACCGAGCAACATCCTTTGGACGCGATAGGTCAGATTGTTGGCCTTTTCGAGCGTCTCGTGCACAGCGTAATCGGCACGGAGCCAGTTGTCGAACGCGTCGCAGCCGGTGAGGGCGAGCGTGGAGCCGCCAACAGTTGCCGCAGTCAGGAAGCGGCGGCGGGCGAAGTTGATATTCGATTTCATTTCCATTTCAGTGGCTCCCGTCTTTGGACACCGGATCGATACGGTACCATCCGGTTATGATCGACCGCAATTCGTTGATTGGCCCGGCTGCAAGGATCATCAGCATGTGGATGACAAAGAAGGCGACCAGCAGGAACATGGCGGTGAAGTGGATCGTCCGCGCTGTCTGCCGCCCGCCGAGGAGGTCATTCAAGAACGGCACCACCGCATTGAAGCCGGGCGACATCGCAAGGCCGGTGATGATGATTGCCGGGAACAGAATGAACAGCACTCCGCCATAAGCGAATTTCTGTAGCACATTGTAGCGGCCCGTATGATGGAAGCGTAGCCGCGCGTGGTCAGCGATGTCCTTCGGCAGTGATCTGATGTCCGCCGTTGTGAGAGCCAGATCGCGGCGGATGTGGCCGTTGCGCAGACTTGCCAGGGCCCAGACGAACAATGTCCCAACCAATAGCCAGGCAAAGAAGAAGTGCACGATGCGCGCCGTGCCAAGTGAGTAATAGGACGGGATTGTCAGCGCCGGCGGAAACGCGCGATAGACAGGATCTTCGTCCGGTCCCGATACGCCGAAGACACCTGTGGTGTTGAAAGTGACGCCAAGTATTTCGGTGACCCCTTGCGGCTTTCCATCGACGTTAACGGCCTTGATGGCAAGAACCTTGTTGTCGTAGCCAAAGCCGCTTTCCTTGCCGATGTAGAGCGTTGGATGGGCATTGAAGATTTGCAGGCCACTGAACAGCAGGAAGAAGAGGCAGGCGGCCCATAGCCAATGTGTCGTGCGGGTCCACCGGTTTTGCCGGTAGATCAAATCGCCTTTGGCGGCCTTCATATTCAGGGAATTAGCAGTCATAGGATCGTCCCTCCCGTTTCATGTTCCCTTATGTCAGATTTACGTCTGGCGCTGCGGTAAAGTTTCATCGCAAAGCGCTCACTTCGCCGTCAGAAGAAGTCTATTAACCACGCGGCTTATCATTTTTGCAAAGCAGCTTTGTTACCCTCCTTGCGGGAAAGGACATGAAGGCATGTCCACGTGGAGACGATCATGGCTGAATTGACTTTGGAGCCGCGCATCGCGGCAATTGCAGCGCGCAACCGTATTACTGCGGATGACGTTCTATTTCTGCGCGGCAATGTCTACCAGGACGGCATGTCCTCGCGCGGCGAGGTCGAGAGCCTTTTTGCGCTGGATGGTGCCTGTCAGGACAAGGCTGCAGAATGGGCGGCGTTTCTGATCGAGGCGGTTTGTGATTATGTTGTTCATCAGGAGAAGCCCGAGGGCTACCTGTCTGACGCTAATGCAGCATGGCTGCAAAGCGTGATTGTCCGCGATGGCCGCGTTGACCGCGCTACCGAGTTGGAACTGATGGTTCGTGTCCTGGAGACCGCAAGAACCGCTCCGGCAAGTTTCTCGGACTTTGTGCTGGCGCAAACGCAGTCGGCCATTTGCGAACCGCAGGGAGCGTTGGCCTCGGTTGATGGCAACAGCATGTTGCGGATCAGCGCCGAGGCGACGTCGGTTGTGCGCCGGGTGCTCTACGCCATGGGTGGCCACAGCAATGTTGCGGTAACCAAGGCGGAAGCCGAGATGATGTTCAACCTGAACGACCGTGCGTCTGAAGGCCAGAATGACTCTGCCTGGAATGAGCTGTTCGTCAAGGCCATTGCAAATTTCATGATGGCGACATCCGGCTACAAGGTTCAGAGCCGTGACAAGGCTTTGGCGCAGGATACATTCCTGAACGCGCCCGCCGCTGGGCTTGGCGGCTTCCTGTCGCGGATGCTGACCGGCAGTCTTTCCGACCGGATGGGGTGGCGTGAGGGCGGCAGCGTTGAAGACCGTTTTGCCGACCGCAATGCCGCGTTGGACGCCGAAGCTTCTGATGCAGAGCGCATTACGCGCGACGAGGCCGAGTGGCTTGCCAAGCGCATCAACGGCGATGGCCAAATGGGCGCAAACGAGCGGGCGCTGGTTGAATTTCTGAAAGCAGAATCTCCGGTCTTGCATCCGGAATTTCAGAAGATCCTCGAAAAGGTGGCGTGAGTTCTGCTCTGCCGCCGCGTTTTTCGTGATCAGCGAACTCTTCTGGTACGCGGTAACGGAAAAGACAGGGTTGGCGGCGCAGCTTGAGGCGGGATCAGGGGTCATGACATGTTCGCTTCCAATTTGCTGCCGCTCGGACTTCTCGTCGCGATCAATCTCGGGTTGATCTGGTTCCTGATGGGCGCGCCGATTGGCACGCGCACGGTGGTCGTCACAAGGCGCATTGCAGCCTCTCCCGAAAAGCTGTGGTCCGCGCTTTATCCGCTTGGCGAGAATGCGCTGTGGGATGGCTCCTATTTGTCCGTGGATCAGAAATCAGCCGACACGGCAGACATCGCCATTGCCTTTGATGGCCGTGACGGGGAGCCGATTCGCAGGGTGGTCCGGTTTGACGCTGTCGAGCCCTTCAAGACCTTTACCATGCGCACAATTGACGACACGTCGCTGCATGGCAGCTTCTGGGCCAATCACAGCGAAACAGTGATGCTTGAGCCGGATGGTGCGGCGACGCTTGTTACTGTCCGGGAAACCGACAAATACCGTGGTTTTGCCTTTCTCGGGTTCCGCTACTTCAAGAACCGTCGCCATATGCATGCCCTTTCGCAATGGGCGCTGACTGGCTCATACAAGAGCAACGGCATTTTTGAGAAACTGCCGACGCAAATTGCGATGGCCGTTTTCTCGGCGCTCATCCTGTGGCCGTTTTTCGGGCTGACCAAGGCCGGATTGATGCTGTCGGCGGTGCTTACGGCAGTGGTGGTTCTGCATGAGGCAGGCCACATGTTCGCCTTCCGGGCCATGGGTCACAAAACCGCCCGCATGATCATCATTCCGTTCCTTGGCGGCGTGGCGCTTGGCGGTCGGCCGTACAACAGCCATTTCGAGGTTGGCTTCTCGGCCTTGATGGGCGCGGGTTTTTCGGTGTTTCCGGTCATTGCGGCGATCAGCCTTTACGCGCCGCTGAACGATGCGGGCTACCATGCCACCGCAGCAATCGTTGGAGCTTTTGGCACCATTGGGGCGATTTTCAACCTTGGCAATCTTGTTCCAGTGTGGAAGTTCGATGGCGGGCAGGTGATCAGGCAGGTGTTCCGCAGCCGTGCGGGGCAGGGCATCGCGTCATTCGTGCTGCTGGCCGGACTGCTGTTTGTCGGCAAACTTGGCGGCTTCAGCAATCAGGCGCTGATGGTCGTTGGCGTGGTGTTCTCGATCCTGTCGATTGTCACCAACGGCACCGGCGTCAAGCCTCGCCATGCGCTAAACCCGATGACATCGGTGGAGCGTGCGCTGGTGTTCTGCGGGCTGCTGGCAGCGTTCTCTGCTCATGCGGCGGGGGCTGTCTGGGGCTTTACCTTCTATCTCTGACGGCGACCGGGCCGAACACATCCGAGAACGCCTCGAACAGCGCCAGGTCCGCATCCTCCATCGTTATTGGCAGGCCAAGGTCGACCAAACTGGTCACGCCATGAGCAGCGATCCCGCAAGGGATAATGCCGTCGAAATGCGACAGTTCCAGTTCGACGTTCAGCGATATGCCGTGGAATGACACCCATTTGCGCAGGCGTATGCCGATTGCGGCGATTTTGTCTTCAGCGGGTAAGCCGGGTGAAATCCCGGCTTTGTCAGGTCGAACCACCCAGACGCCGACGCGGTCCTCGCGCACCTCGCCGTGAACCGAAAAATGCGCCAGCGCCTTGATGATCCAGGTCTCCAGCGCGCCGACAAAGGCGCGGACATCTTCCTTGCGCCGTTTCAGATCAAGCATCACATAGGCGACGCGCTGACCGGGGCCGTGATAGGTGTATTCGCCGCCACGGCCCGCCTGATACACCGGGAACCGGCCGGGTGTGATCAGGTCCTTCGCTTCAGCGCTGGTGCCAGCGGTGTAGAGAGGCGGGTGTTCGACCAGCCACACCAGTTCACCCGCCGTTCCCGCCCGAATGGCGTCGGCCCGCGCCTCCATGAAGGCAAGCGCATCAGGGTAGGGCATCAGGCCTTCGGCGACGAGCCATTCCACCGGTTCGCCAGATGTGACCGGCCAAAAGCCGGAGCTGAGATTCTGCCGCAAGCGAGCATTGACTGGTTGATCGTTCATGGGCTGGATATGGACCTTTCTGTTTATCCCGTCCAGTTTTGCTGAATTCCTGATTGGCAGCGGACTATTTGCGGCGCGGTTCTTTATGGGCTTGTTTCGGCAAATTCGATTTGCTACATGGCCGACGCCGGACTACCAGCC
The DNA here is from genome assembly GCA_031423755.1 of Phyllobacteriaceae bacterium. Lineage (GTDB taxonomy): Bacteria > Pseudomonadota > Alphaproteobacteria > Rhizobiales > Rhizobiaceae > JANMEX01. The sequence continues at coordinate 8,521 of JANPGC010000104.1, forward strand.
GGCATTCTGGTGTGTGCGGTCGTGGCGGAATTGGTAGACGCGCAGCGTTGAGGTCGCTGTGGGGCAACTCGTGGAAGTTCGAGTCTTCTCGACCGCACCATTCCCTTTCCTGAATTGATGTCGAAGCTGTGATTAGCGAATCCGGTCAATATGTTGACCAGATGGTTAAATCCTTTGTCACAAGCTGTTTTTCGGTCTAAGCGATCTTACCCGTCCAGCCTCCGGGAGCGCAGCTTTGGCCGATCACAACCATTTGGAACAGGACGACGCGGCGCTTGCGCCGGGTGCGCAGCTTTATGACGATGATGGCGTCGTCCGCTCCAGCTATCTTGCGCACATTGGCGCTGCGATTGCCGACCGCGACACGCTGACGCTGCGGCGCGAGGTTGCCGAGTTCCATGAATCCGAGCTGGCGGATCTTATTGAAGCGCTCAACCAGGAACAGCGTCTCGCTTTGGTGCGGCTGCTTGGCAAGGAATTCGACCTTGCCGCGCTGACGGAGGTTGACGAGGCGATCCGTCTTGAGATCGTCGATGCGCTGCCGAACGAAGACCTTGCCGTTGCCGTGCAGGAGCTGGATTCGGACGATGCGGTCTATATTCTTGAGGACATGGACGCCGTGGATCAGGAGGAAATCCTCTCCCGGCTGCCGCACGAAGAGCGGATTATCCTTCAACGCGCGTTGTAGTATCCG
>JANPGC010000105.1:0-20856 GCA_031423755.1 Phyllobacteriaceae bacterium
CGCCGCGTCGTCGCGGTGAATCTTCAGCGTCGGCCGCACCACTTTGGCCACCGAGGTCGGCGTGTTCTGGAAGCTTGAAGTCAGGAAGTTGCGCGCGCGTGATGTCGCGAGTTTGAACGGATGCTCCGTGTCGGTCTTTTCATTGGCGTCCATATGGCCTGGGTAGGACGGCAATTGCTGCCACTCTCCCTGCAGGCCCATGCTTTTCGGCGGATGGTAGGGATGCTTCTCATCCTGCCACAGCGGGCTGAAGCGGTATTTGCCGTCCGGGAACGCGAAGCCGTTGAGGAAATGCGAGGTCTCGAAGTCCGGCTGCAGGTCAATCCACTTCCTCTCTTCGACCTCGGCCAGCGACAGGCGCTTGCCCTTCATCAGCATGGTCTCGATCAGCTCGCGCTCGGTCTTGCCAAAGCCGGGCATGTGCGAGACGCCGAGGCGCTTGGCCAGTTCCTCGATGACGAAGTGGTTGGTGCGCGGCCCTTCCGGCGGCTCGATCACCTTGAGGCCGAGCGAAATATGCTGGTGGCCGCCGCCCTTGTAGATGTCGTCGTGCTCGAGAAACATCGTCGCGGGCAAAACGATGTCAGCCATCTTGGCGGTGTCGGTCATGAATTGCTCGTGCACGACCGTGAACAGGTCCTCGCGCGCAAACCCCTTCCGCACCAGCCGTTGCTCGGGCGCGATGTTCATCGGGTTGGTGTTCTGGATCAGCATGGCCTTGACCGGTCCGCCGCCCTGCAGCGCCTCGGCGTCGCCGGTCAGCACGCGGCCGATTTTGGATTGATCGAGTGTGCGGATTGACGGATCAGCAAAGCCCGCGCCTTCAAGTTCCGCCGTATAAAGTTTCAAAATGCCGGAGTTGGAGTGAAACGCGCCGCCGCCCTCGTGCTGCCAGTGCCCGGCAACGGCTGGAATGGACGTCACGGCATGGAGGTTCGACGGACCGTTTCTCTGCCGCGAAAGGCCGTAGCCAATACGGAAATAGGTGCGAGGCGTCTTGCCGACCAGATGGGCAAAATCGGTGATTTCCTCGACCGAAAGTCCGGTGATCGCCGCTGCCCATTCCGGCGTCTTGTCTTTCAGATGCGCCTCGAAACCTGCCGGATCGTCGGTGTATTTCGCCATATAGGCCCGGTCGGCCATGCCGTCTCGAAACAGCACATGCATCACCCCCGCCGCCAGCGCGCCGTCGGTTCCGGGGCGCAAGGTAAGGCCGATATCCGCCTGCTCCATCGTGGCATTCTTGTAGATGTCGATCACCACAATCTTGGCACCACGTTCCTTGCGCGCATGAATAGCATGGGTCATGACGTTGACCTGCGTCACCACAGCGTTGGTGCCCCAGATGACGACGCAGTCGGATTTGGCCATCTCGCGCGGATCAACGCCGGAGAGACGGCCTGTGCCAGCCACATAGCCTGCCCAAGCGGACGAGATGCAGATCGTGCCGTAAAAGTTGGAATAGCGCTTGGCATGGCGCAGCCGTTCGATGCCGTCGCGCTGCACGAGGCCCATGGTGCCGGCGTAGTAATAGGGCCAGATGCTTTCGGTTCCGAACTCGCGCTCAGCTTCAATGAATTTCTGCGCTGTCAGGTCCAGCGCCTCGTCCCAGCCGATGTCTTGCCAATGGCCGGAGCCCTTTGGCCCCTTGCGGATCAGCGGCTTTAACAACCGGTCCGGATGGTGGATGCGCTCGGCATAGCGGGCGACCTTGGCGCAGACGACACCCGCCGTGTAGCTGTGATCCTTCGCGCCGCGCACCCGGCCGATTGTGCGCTCGTCGAGCACCTCAACTTCCAGCCCGCACACGGACGGGCAGTCATGCGGACAGGTGGAATTGCGGGTAAGCGGCTTGTTCATGCGACAATCCTAGCCCTGCGGTGAACGGCTGTGAAGTGAAAGCTCATCATGCGATCCATCAAGAATGCAAATGCACCGGTTTCATTTTGACACTTGAAAGCCTGCGAAATCCATGGATGGCTGCAATCTCCGAAGGATGTTGCCCATGTCACTCGAAACCTATCTCGCATTTTGCATCGCTGCCACCGCGCTCGCCCTCGTCCCCGGCCCCACCGTCACGGTCATCATCGCCAACTCGCTGCGCTATGGCACCCGCGCCGGGCTGATGAATGTGCTCGGCACGCAGGCCGGTGTCTTGATCTGGCTGGTCATCGCGGCGTTCGGCCTTTCGGCGGCGATCGAGGTGATGGGCGTGTGGTTCGATGTGCTGCGCTATGTGGGTGCGGCCTATCTCATATGGCTTGGCATCAAGCTCTTGCGCTCGAACGGAGACCTTGGTGCTGGCGAGCCCACGACACGCGACAAGGGCAGTTTCCTGCTTCAGGGCTTCACGGTCATTCTGTCCAATCCCAAAATCCTCGTGCTGTTCGGCATGATCGTGCCGCCATTCCTTACCCCGGGCGGCAATGCAATGCAGGAAACGCTGCTGCTAGGAGGCACGTTCATGCTGATTGCCTCCATCGGCGACACCGCCTATGCGATTCTTGCCGGGCGGGCTGGCGCATGGCTGTCGCGCTCACGCGTGCGGGCGATTGAGATCGTGTCGGGGCTCTTCCTGTCAGCAGGCGGTGTTTGGCTGGCGCTGCGCGGGCGATAACCCTTCACGCGATGCGGATCAGCGCCACACCGGCCAATATCACCGCAATACCCGCCAGCCGCCAGATGCCAATAGCTTCCTTGAACACGATGACAGAGAGTGCCGCCGCAAACAGGATTGACGTTTCGCGCAGTGCTGCAACCGCTGCCACCGGCACGTTCTGGCTCATGGCCCACAGCGCCGAACCATAGGAGCCGACAGTCGCAATGCCGCCGAATATCCCTGCTTTCCAGCGCGATTTGAACTGTTCGATCAGTTTCTTGCGCGCTGTGAACAGCGCCCAAAGCAACAGCGGCAGCGCGTGCAGGACAAAAATCCACAGCGTGTAGGCGATGGGCGCACCGGACTTTCGCACACCGATGCCGTCGGTCACTGTGTAAGCGGCGATGAAACAGGCATTGATGAGCGCGGTCGCCACCGTTGATCCGCCCGCCTTGGCAACGCGCAGCGAATCGAATGCCATCACCAGCACGCCAAGGCTCACCGCAAGAACGCCCAGCCAACGCAACAGCGGCAGCGCCTCGCCGATCAGCGGCAGGCTGACCAATGCGACCAGCAAAGGCGCCGTGCCGCGCATCAGCGGGTAAGCCACGCTCATGTCGCCGCCGTGATAGGCCTTGGCGATCAGCCAGACATAGACCGCCTGAAGCACGGCAGAGGTTGCCAGATACGGCCAACTCGCGGCTAGTGGCTGGCTCATGAACGGCAAAATAGCCATTGCCATCACCATCGAGCAGGTCATCACGACAACAGCATTGAGAAACTTGTCGCCTGCGGATTTGACGACCGCATTCCACGAGGCATGGAGCAGCGCTCCGAGAAGCACGATCAGGACGATAGTTCCGGGCATTTGGCTCGTGATTCCGGGAGGTTGGCGGGAGCGCATCCTTAGCGGATGAAAACTGCGGCGGAAACACGGCTTGCGGATAATTGATGCGCATGAAAAAAGGCGCGGATGAACTATCGCCACGCCTATCATGCCGGAAACTTCGCCGATGTCGCCAAACACGTCGTCCTGACGCGCATTGTCGAGTATCTGAAGCAGAAGGACAAAGCCTTCCGCGTGATCGATACACATGCCGGCGTCGGGCTCTACAATCTCGACAGCGGCGAAGCGGCGCGGACTGGCGAGTGGCAGGACGGGATCGCCAAGGTCATTGATGCAAAGATGCCTCAGCCTGTCGCTGAACTTCTCGCGCCTTGGCTGAATGCGGTGCGCAGCGTCAACAGCGACACTGACTTGCGCAAATATCCGGGCAGCCCGAAACTGACGCGCATGCTGTTGCGCAAGCAGGACCGACTCTCAGCCATAGAACTGCATCCCGAAGACGCCAAGCTGTTGTCGCGGCAGTTTGATGGGGACTATCAGGTTCGGGTTATTGAGCTCGATGGCTGGCTTGCGCTCGGCGCGCATTTGCCGCCGAAGGAAAAACGCGGTCTGGTGCTGGTCGATCCGCCATTCGAAGAGGGCGCAGAATTCGCGCGCATTGTGAACGGTTTGCGCGCCGCTTTCGAGCGCTGGCCGAACGGCATTTATGCGTTTTGGTATCCGTTGAAGGACCGAAAATCGGTTCAGTCATTTTTGAAGGAGTTGAAAGAGACCGGCATTCCAAAAATACTTAACACCGAACTTTATATTCGCGGACCCTCGCCCGAACCGCGGCTTGACGGCTCGGGCATGATCATCGTCAACCCGCCCTACACGCTGGCAGATGAGCTGAAGCTGATATTTCCCGAACTCATGAAACTGATGCAACAGGACAAGGGCGGCTTCTGGCGGGTGGAATGGATTAACGGCGAATGAGTGCCGCTTGACCGCATACGAAGCCTCAGCGAAAGTGCCGCCTAGATTCGCGGGCATGAATCCCGCAGGAGATTTCCCATGCGCATCGCATCCATTCTTGTTGCCGCCTCCACCATAGTTTTGTCAGTCGCCCTGCCCGCTGCGCCAGCTTTCGCGTGGACGCATGCCGAAAAGGACGCCAGCGCCTGCAATGAACCGGCAATTCTTGCCAAAATATCCAAGCGGTTCCATCACCAAAGCCATGAAGTTCATCATGACCGTTTGCGCATCGAGGCCTATTCCAAGGTTCATCAGCACCGCTACTATCCGGCCGACGAAAAACATCTGACCGGTCGCCGCTATTGCGGCGCAACGGCTACACTTTCGGACGGGCGTACGCGCACGGTCTGGTATTTTATTGAGACAAGTCAAGGGTTTGCCGGACTCGGTGACAATGTCGAGTTCTGTGTCAGCGGGTTTGACCGTTGGAACGTGTACAACGCCCATTGCCGCGTCGCGCGCTGATTGCGGCCGTCTGGCAGGACGTGTCTGACCGAACACTCACGGGCGGATTTTTGGCGGCGCTGTTGTTTGCGATCGGCGGCTGCAGCGACGGCGGAGCGCCAGTTGCAAACGCGCCGACGCCGATTGTCAACACGCTGCCCATGGACGCGAAGCAGCCTCAAGACGGTCAGAAGCCAGCAACAGCGGCTGCGCCTGTTACAATTCCGCAAGGGTCCGGCTTTGATTTCTACGTGCTCGCGCTGTCATGGTCGCCCGCCTATTGCAGCCTGAACATCTCGCGCGCCGATCCGGCGCAGTGCAAGTCACCCAAGCCCTACCGCTTCATCGTCCACGGGCTTTGGCCGCAGTATGAGCGTGGCTACCCCGAAAGCTGCGCAACCGGTGGCTACCCGAGTCGCGAACAAATCCGCTCGGTATCCGATCTCACGCCGTCGCCCGGGTTGGTCCGCCATGAGTGGGAAAAGCACGGGACCTGCTCGGGCCTTTCGCCCGATGACTACTTCACCGTCATGCGCGCTGCTGCCGGTCGGGTAAACATTCCGGCGCAATTTGGCGGAGACAATCGCTTTGCGCTTGCGCCACAGGCGGTGGAAACAGCCTTTATGCGCGCAAATCCGGGGCTTTCCACTGGCGGTATCACGACTTCGTGTGACAGCGGCTTGTTGACGGAGGTGCGTGTATGCCTCACCAAATCGCTGAAGTACAGGAATTGCCCAGACGTAGACCGCAACAGCTGCCGCGCCAGGTCCGTTCGCATTGAGCCACCCCAATGAGGTCATGATGTCCAAACTGCTCGTCTCGCTTACCTCCCCTTACAGCTCCAAAGTCCGCATGGCGGCGACGCACAGCGGCTATGACTTCGAGACGGTGCTGACTGATACCTCCAAGCCAAATGCAGACCTTTCGTCGCTCAATCCGCTTGGCAAGATTCCGGTGCTGATCTCGGAAAAGGATGGCGCGGTGTTCGACAGCACGGTGATCATGCAATATCTCAACCGCGAAACTGGCGGGAAACTATTGCCCCGTGCTGCGGCCAAGCGGCTTGAGGCCGAGCGGTTGGAGGCAATCGCCGACGGGATCAATGATTGCGCGATCGCCTATATTTACGAGCAGCGCCAACGCCCGGAAACACACGTGTATCAAGGCTGGCTCGACAAGCAGTGGGGCAAAGTGACGAAGGCGCTGGACTTTCTGGAATCCGGTTCACCGAAGCTGCCCGCGAAAATTCATTCGGGCCATATCGCGCTTGCCGCTGCGCTCGGATATCTCAATCTGCGCTTTCCCGGCTGGGATCGCGGGCGGCCGAAATTGAAGCGATATTTGAAGAAGTTCGCTGAGAAACATGCGGAGCTGGCAACGATGTTGCCGCAGGTGCCTTAAGATTGGCAACAAAAAGGCCGGACGGTTTCCCGCCCGGCTATGCTGTCATGCACAATAGTGGTCGTGGTTTAGAACTTCAAACCCGCACCAACGCGGATTTCGTTTTCGGTGAGTTTGGCTGCGGTGCCGCCGCCGACATTGTAGGTTTCGCTGCCATAATTGTTGTGGCGGTATTCGACGCGGCCGATGACATTGCCTGTAATCTTGGCATCGACACCTGCGCCTGCGGTCCAGCCAATGTGGGTCTGGCTGTCGTCCGTCACGCCATCTGACAATTTGCCGTTTGTTGCGGCCACACCGCCTGCGCCATAGACCATGGCAGGTCCGAGATCGACGCCTGCGCGGGCGCGCAGCGCGCCGTTGACGCCGTGTTTGACGCTTGTGCCGGCTGCGGTGCCGTCAGACGCCGAGTATCCAGCGTCTGCTTCAGCACCGTAGACAATCGAGTCGGTCTGCATGTTGTAGCCGCCGAATGCGCCGCCGTTGAAGCCCTTGGACTCAACGCCGCCATGCTTGGCCCAGCCGTGACCGGCATAGACACCGGCGTAAGCGCCGGCCCAGTTGCCTGCTACCGGCTCTTCATAGGCCGGAGCTTCCGGGGCGGCGGGGATTTCGTCGATGGCATCGGCGGCGAAGGCGAATGTCGGCAAGGCTGCAAAAGAGACAGCGGCAGCGAGCATTGCGAAATTGCGTTTCATGATAGTCTCCATTTCAACGGCACAGTCGGTTGCCCAAGATCGGAGGGCATTGTGCGGTGACCCCAAGATGGTGACGGAATCCGGCAGGAGCGTGCGCAAAACAAGGTGATTGCGTGTCCCAATCGTGGCAGGGTCAAAGGGTGTCAAATTGGCAACGCCGTTGATTTGAAACTTGTTTTATGAAAATCCGTTGCAATATGCCTGTCGCTTTCAGCGCAACGCGCTAGATCGTGGTAAGCAATTGATTAAAGAGAGAAGTTTGGAGTTCACACCTATGGCAAGACGGCCTGTGGCACTCGTGACGGGCGGCGCGCGGCGGATCGGGCGGGCGATTGTCGAAGATCTTTGCGCGCATGGATTTGACGCCGCCGTGCACTATCATGGCTCGCGTGATGAGGCTGATGAACTGCGCTCGCAGATGGGCGATCTTGGTGCGCGCGTCGAATTGTTCGAGGCTGATCTTGGAAATGTTGCCGCTTGCAGGGCGATGTTTTCGAATGTGCTCGCCGCGTTTTCCCGGGTCGATCTCCTCGTCAACAATGCCTCCATTTTTGAGGAAGATGCCATTGATGCGCTGGACGAGGCGTTGTTTGACCGGCACTTCGCCATCCACGTAAAAGCGCCGTCCTTCCTTGCCGAGGCCTTTGCAAAGGCCCTGGCGGCTGGAACCACGGGCAATATTGTCAACATCATTGACCAACGCGTCTGGCGGCCGACGCCGAATTTCTATTCCTATCTTCTGTCAAAGGCGGCTTTATGGACCGCGACCCGCACGATGGCGCAGGCGCTTGCGCCCAGCATTCGTGTCAACGCAATTGGCCCCGGGCCGACGCTTCGAAATGTGCGGCAGAACGCAGAGGATTTTCAGCGGCAGATGGACGGCCTGCTGCTCAAGCGGGGGCCGGATCTTTCCGAATTTGGCGCAACCATCCGCTATCTCGTGGGCGCAAGTTCCGTTACCGGGCAGATGATTGCACTGGATGGCGGTCAGCATCTAGCCTGGGAAACGCCGGACGTGGCCGGGATTGCCGAATGATTTCTGACCCCAAAGACATTTCGGCCAAAGACTTGCCGGATGACGTGCCCGAGATCGAGGAGGACATCGAGGTCAGCGAAGCTTTGCCCACAGTCATGCCCAATTGGGAAAGCGGCGCAGCATTGCCCGACGTTGTCGGCATTGAGGTCATTCAGGAACTGGTGAAGCGCCTGCCCAATGGTCCGGGCGTTTACCGGATGATGAATGCGGGCGGCGATGTGCTTTATGTCGGCAAGGCGCGGTCGCTCAAGAAGCGTGTCTCAAGCTATGCACAAGGGCGCGGCCACTCCAACCGCATCCACCGGATGGTCGCCGAGACAGCATCGATGGAGTTTGTGACCACGCGGACGGAAGCAGAGGCGCTGCTGCTCGAGGCCAATTTGGTCAAGCGGCTGCGACCCCGCTACAATGTGCTTTTGCGTGACGACAAATCCTTTCCATACATTCTGATCTCGGGCGACCACGCCTCCCCCGGCATTTTCAAGCACCGCGGCGCGCAAAGCCGCAAGGGCAGCTACTTCGGGCCATTTGCGTCCGCAGGCGCTGTGTCTCGCACGATCAATGCGCTGCAGCGGGCATTTCTCTTGCGCACCTGTACGGATTCATTTCTGGAAAACCGGACGCGTCCCTGCCTGCTCTACCAAATAAAACGCTGCGCCGGGCCGTGCACACATGAAGTCAGCGAGACGGACTATGCTGCCATGGTACAGGAGGGGAAGGATTTCCTTTCCGGCAAGAGCCAGAATGTGAAGACCACCCTGTCGGCGGCGATGGCGCAGGCGGCGGAAACGCTCGACTTCGAACGGGCTGCAATCTACCGCGACCGGCTTTCGGCACTGTCGCATGTGACAAGCCAGCAAGGCATCAACCCGCAGTCGATTGACGAGGCGGATGTGTTTGCCATTTCGCAGGATGGCGGGCTGACCTGCGTTGAGGTGTTCTTCTTCCGCACCGGCCAGAACTGGGGCAACCACGCCTACTTCCCCAAGGCAGATTCCAGCCTGCCGACTGGCGAAGTGCTGGCCTCGTTCCTTGCGCAATTCTATGATGGCAAGCCGGTGCCGCGCTCGATCCTGCTGTCGGAAGCCGCAGACGAGCAGGAACTTCTGGCGCTGGCGCTATCTGAGCACGCCGGTCGAAAAATCGACATCAGTGTGCCGCAGCGCGGCGAGAAAAAGCAGGTCATTGAGCAGGTTGCGGCCAACGGTCGCGAGGCGCTGGCAAGGAAACTTGCCGATACGGCATCACAGAAGATGCTGCTGGACGGCGTCGCCAAGGTTTTCAATCTTCCGGCACCGCCACGGCGCATCGAAGTCTATGACAATTCGCACATTATGGGCACCAATGCCGTTGGCGCGATGGTGGTTGCCGGGCCGGAGGGCTTTGTCAAAAACCAGTATCGCAAGTTCAACATCCGCTCGACCACCATCACGCCGGGCGATGATTTCGGCATGATGAAAGAGGTGATGGAGAGGCGCTTCTCGCGGCTGATCAAGGATAACACCGGCGAGGACGGCGAGCCCGAGATCACGGATACTGATGATCCGGACGCGTTTCCGGCATGGCCTGATCTGGTGTTCATCGACGGCGGCCAAGGGCAGATGACTGCGGTGCGCACCATGCTGAAAGAGCTCGGACTCGAGGGCAAGATCACGGCGGTCGGCATTGCCAAAGGCGTTGACCGCGAGGCCGGGCGCGAGCGGTTTTTCGCCGAGGGGCGCGATCCGTTCACCATGCCGCCGCGCGATCCGGTGCTGTATTTCATCCAGCGCCTGCGTGACGAGGCGCACCGGTTTGCCATCGGCTCGCACCGCGCACGGCGCAAAAAGGAGCTGGTTAAGAACCCTCTCGACGAAATCGAAGGTATCGGTCCGACCCGCAAGCGCGCACTGTTGAACCATTTTGGCACGGCAAAGGCGGTTTCTCGGGCAGGAATTGAGGATCTGAAGGCGGTTGGCGGCGTTTCAGCAGCGATGGCGGAAGCAATTTACAACCATTTCCATGAGAACAGCTGACAGTTCCAGCCAAATATTTCTGTTATTCTGACACATTTTATGTGCATAATGTGCATAATTTACGTGCGCACCTACTTAGGCCGCTTTCGGATTCGGCCTCAAAAATATGCTAAGGTCTGGACTGGAGCAAGTCATGACAATGAAACCCATCAAAACGGACAGTTTTTCTGGCGAGACAGACGGCGGCATAGCAGGTGATACTTTGGGTCAAAAGCCTGCTGCACAAGATGAGCCCACAAGGCTTAATCTGGCGCTTTCGCGTGAACTTGCCAAAGTGGTTGAGGACCTTGCGGCATCTACGGATTCAACCAAGACGGCTGTCATCCGGCAGGCAATCGCATTGATGCGCATTGCCCATGAAGAGAAGAAAAAAGGCCGTCACCTCGGGTTTGTGGACGATTCACGGCGACTGGATACTGAAATCATCGGCGCATTCTAACTGGTTTCACAAGTCCGGATATCCAGCATGACAACAACCATAGATTTGAACAGAAGCGCAGCGGAACTCGGTGGCCTCATCATTGAAGCCAAAACCCCCGAAAGCGACCATTACAAGATAGCAAGGATCAAGATGGCAAATTGGACGTTCGGGATGGGGCACTTTTGGACCCTCCTTGTCGTCGCTTGCCTCAGTGCCTTGGTGATCATTGTCTTTGGCTACGTCAAGGATCCCGATGTGGCGACGGCTCAATGGGCCCGCGCGCTTGTCATGTCCTTGGTCAGCGCCGGGATAGCGTTTATTGCGGGCCGGTTGACACGGTAACACACTGCGAAATTGTCCATTTGCATTGACGGAACTGTGCGGCTCCTGTTTGCTGCCGCTTCACTGAGTGGAATCATGGCCAAACGCGCATTCAATATTCCCAACATGCTCACTTACGCGCGGATTGTCGCTGTGCCTTTGGTGGTGTTGTGCTTTTTCCTCGAGGGGCATTTGAAATCCAGCGATTTCGCCCGTTGGACGGCGCTGACGTTGTTCACGGTTGCCAGCATTACCGACTATCTCGACGACTATCTGGCACGGCTTTGGAAACAGTCTTCGACGATCGGGCGTATGCTTGACCCGATTGCTGACAAGCTGCTTGTTTCGGCCTGCCTGCTGCTGTTGGCAGCGGACGGAACAATTGCCGGATGGACGCTATGGGCAGCCATAATCATTCTTTGCCGCGAAATTCTGGTTTCAGGCCTGCGGGAGTATCTGGCTGAGCTGAAAGTGTCCGTGCCTGTCAGCCGCCTTGCCAAATGGAAGACGGCGATTCAGATGGTGGCGGTGGGGTTCCTGCTGGCGGGACCTGCGGGTGACAAAATATTGCCCTACACCACAGAATACGGGATTATCCTGCTATGGGCGGCTGCGATCCTCACGCTTTATACCGGTTATGATTATTTTCGCGCCGGAGCGAAGCATATTGTGGACGATGAATCCTGATGAAACTGATCTATTTTGCATGGGTGCGCGAGCGGATCGGCAAGCCGGAAGAGGACATCGAGATTCCGGCGAGCGTGAGGACCGTGGGCGACCTGCTGCTCTTTCTCAAGGGCCGCGGCGAAGAGTATGAGGCGGCGCTGCAATATCCCAAGGTGATCCGCGTCGCGATCAATCAGGAACACGTCGAACACAATGAGCCAATCGCCGGGGCTCGTGAAATTGCGCTGTTCCCGCCGATGACCGGCGGCTGAAATGATTGCGATCAAGCCAGACGTGCGCGTCCAGCCCGACGACTTTGACCTTGCCGAAGAGGTTGCTTTGCTGACCAAAGGACGCTCCGATATCGGCGCCATCGTCACATTCACAGGCCTTTGCCGTGACGAGGGCGGCTTGCTGGCCGCGCTGGAGCTGGAGCATTATCCCGGCATGGCGGAAGCCGAAATCCGGCGCATTGCCGATGAGGCAATCGCCCGCTGGCCGGTGCAGGCGCTCACCGCCATCCACCGCGTCGGGAAGATTGCGCCCGGCGGCAACATCGTCCTCGTCATCGCTGCCTCACCGCACCGGGAAGCGGCATTTTCAGCGGCCTCCTATCTGATGGACTTTCTCAAGACCAATGCACCCTTCTGGAAGAAGGAGCATTTGAAGGACGGGACAAGCGGCAATTGGGTAGACGCCAAGGACAAGGATGACGCGGCTCTGCTACGATGGGTCAAGTAATCTGAGTCTGGCACCTGGATCGTCGCCATTTCGAAATGCGCCCACTTACGAACGGGAGAGGAAATCTCATGAAAAAGTCACTCGCTGCACTGTCGGCTTTATTGCTTTCCGAAACGTGCGCTTATTCAGCACCGGCAACGCCTGAAGAGGCCAAGCGACTGACTGAACTGTTCCAGACCTATGTCGGCAAGGAGCCTGGCATTGTCTCCGTTGTTGCCGCAGGCGAGGCTTATGATGTTACGCTCGATGTGGTGGCGCTGACCAAGAAAGCCGAAACAGCGGCACAGGCGGAGCCATCAAAAGTTGAAGTGAAGATGCCGCCCTTTGTGTTTCATTTGACGCCACAGGGCGGTGGCAAATGGGCGGTGGCGCAGGACATGCCGCTGGATTGGTCCGTGGTTGAGCCCGGCAAGACCACGCTGACCGTCAAAGCGGAGTCCATCAAGACCGACGCCATCTTCGATGAGAGTTTGATGGTGTTCTCGTCCTACAAATCAGACGTCATCAATCTGAGCGGCATCGTGCGTGACGAAGGCAATGAGCCCGCAGACGCGTCCAGCCTGAATTTCTCGATCGCGAGCATCCATGGCCAAGGTGACGCAAACTCGACAGGCGTTGGCATCTTTGACGGCAACTATGATGTCAGCATGAGCGGATTTTCCTTGTCAGCAGACTCCCTGCCGCAAACCAACGGCGGGGAGCCGATCTCCGGCAAGGCGACGCTGGACAGGCTGGCCTACAACGTCACGCTGAAGGGGGTGAAGGGTCAGGCTTTCCTGAACATGTTCAAATGGGGCATGGCGTTGCCACCGGAAAATCAGGGCAAGGATGCAAAACTTACGCCTGCGCAACAGGGAGAAGTGAAGGCCCTTGCTTTGGCCGCGATGCCGTTTTTCCAAAGCATCAGCATCAATTACGGATTTGAAAAGCTGGCGGTGATGTCGCCGCTGGGCAATGCCGGGTTGGACAAGGTCGCCGTTGCCGTTGATTTGAGCGGGGCGGTGAAGGACGGGTTTTTCCGCGAAGCCGTCACGCTGGAGGGGCTGACGACGCCGCAAGGGATCCTCCCACCATGGTCTGATCCGCTGATGCCTGACAAATTCGTGTTTGATTTCAAAGTGACGGATTTGGACTTTGAGGGTGTTACCAAACTCGTTCTCGCCGAGCCAGAGATACTGGACGACACAGCCGAAGGCGATCTCAAAGCGGCAAATGACGACAGGCTTTTGAAGGCGATCATTCCGACGGGTGCGGCAAAGCTGACGCTGCAAGTCGGCAAGCTGGCTGGCAAGACCTATGATTTTGACTTTAGCGGCTCTGTTTCCGGCGGCCCGGACGTGCCGCCTACCGGCAGCGGCGTCATCAAGGCAAAGGACCTTATTCCGCTGATAACAGCGCTTGGAGCCTTGCCGGACGAGCTGGGCATGTCGCAAGCCTCGCCCGTGCTGATTGCGTTTTACAGCATGGGCAAGAAGCAGCCGGACGGCACGATGCAATGGAATCTGGATGGAACAACCTTTGGAAAATTCCTTATCAACGATGTGGATTTCATGTCGCTGATGGCACTTGGCGGCATGGGTGCGCAAACGCCAAGTGTCGATCCCGATGCGCCGGATGGCGAGGCCAAAGACCCTGCCACTGCGGAGTAAGACCTAGGAATTCCGCTTCAGTCTCACCAGCGCCGTGTGCAGCGCCGACAGGAAATTCGAGCGGTCCGCCGGGCTGAAGGGTGCAGGGCCGGATGTCACGCCCACCCCTGCCCGCAAATCAGCCATGATGGCACGTGTCGCCACGCTCATGCCGATGGAATTCTCGGTGAACGGCTTGCCGGTCGGTGCCAACACAGCCGCTCCGGTCTTGATGCAGCGTTCGGCAAGCAAGATGTCTGAGGTGACCACAACTGTGCCCGCATTCGCCCTTTCGGCGATCCAATCGTCTGCCGCGTCGAATTTGTCATTCACGATCACGCGTTCGACCAGCGGGTCACTCGGGATACGGATGTAGGAATTTGCAACGATAAAGACGCGCGCCTGATGGCGTTCGGCGACCTTGTAAACCTCCTCGCGAACGGGACAGGCGTCGGAATCAACGAGGATCGCAATGTTCATGTCCGCTGTTTACGGTTTGTGGAGGGTGCGCTCAAGCGGCCAATTGCAATGATGACCATGCAACAGCGACGAAATGGCACGATGACGCGGCAAGGACGAACCCGTGCCAGATCGCCCGTTGGAAGCGAAGCCGCTCCCAGACGTGAAAGATGACACCGACGGTGTACAGAAGGCCGCCAAGAAGCACGAGGACGGCAGCGCCCGTTGGCAGGCGCTCAAACATCGGCCAGACCATGGCGACGCTTGCCCAGCCGAGGAGCAGGTAAAGACCGATGGAAAAGCGTGCGAAGCGGTCGCCAAACAGCAAACGAAGTGCGGCGCCAGCGACAGCTCCAGCCCAGACGACCGCCAGAACGCCGTAGGTGAAGAACCCGCCCATCATAACAACCAGCGGCGTATAGGTGCCGGCAATCTTGAGGTAAATTGCCGCGTGGTCAAAACGCTGCAACAGCGGCTGCCAAGCGGCGTGAATTATCATGTTGTTTGCTGCAGAGGCGCAGAAGAGGGCAATGACTGTGAGGGCGTAGACTGCCAAGGCGATGGCCATGCCAGGCGTCACGTGCGGAAAACTCACGGACAGCAGCGCTGCAAAGCCGGTCAGACTGGCGGCGATTCCTGCGGCGTGCACAATACCATCGGCGGCGTGTTCGGCATATGATTCACTGCGCACAGCCATGAAAACCCTGAACTCCAGTCGTTGAAAACAAATCTCACTATGCTTCATTGCTGACACTACGGCATTTTGATTGCAGCAGCGTGAATCGCATGGCGGCAAATTGACGCCGGGAGTTAACCATAAGTCATGGTTTTGGACGGTGAGACTTGGTCAAGCGGCAGGCCGAAGCAGAGCTCTATTGCGCATGCCGATACGGTTTAAATACGATCCAATGCGTTGACTATCCGGGCTGTTTGATGAAATTTCTACTGGCAAAGCCGACCGTAACAGACCATTCTTCCTGTCGGCATCCAGCCGAACACAATCATCTCAAGGGGGACCAACCACATGAAGAGACATATTCTGGCCATCGGATTGCTGCTCGCCGCCGGCACAGTCGCAGCCAAGGCTGAGGTCATTGACCTTGCCACCGTCAAATGTTCCGATCTTGCCAGCATGTCTGCCGAAGACAGCGGCTTCTTCTTCACATGGGTTCACGGCTATTTCGGCGGACAGTCCGGCGACACGACGATGGACCTGGACGCGATGGAAGAGGCAGGCAAGGCCATCGGCGAATATTGCGGCGCAAATCCGGACGTTGGCGTGCTGGCCGCTGTCAAGCAACTGTCCGACCAATAATCATCGGCAGGCGAGGCGAAGTGCCGGGCGCATAACCCGGCACACTTCCTTCTTGTAGATCAAATTGCGAAAACGAAGTCTCCAGACCAATCGATCTGTGGCAAATGCAGTCCCTCGAACAGGATCGAGCCAGAGCCAAGTGTCATCAAGACACCGGCTGACGTGTCAACCGTGTTGGCTTGCAGCGCCGCGAGCGTCATATTGGTGGCAGTGAAATCGAGGATGTCGTTGCCATTGCCGAAGTCGCGGATGGTGTCGATACCATTGCCGTAATCGAAGCGGATGCGGTCGTCGCCAAGGCCGAGTGTGAAAATGTCATCGCCTGCGCCAAGCACGACAAAGTCGTTGCCCGCACCAGAATCAATCTGGTCGTTGCCAGCATCGCCCCAGATTACATCATTGCCATCGCCGCCTGAGAGGAAATCGTCGCCGATGCCGCCATACATGGTGTCATTGCCAGCCTCGCCAAACAGCCCGTCATTGCCGTCACCGCCGCCAATGATGTCGTTGCCATCGCCGCCAAAAGCGGCGTCGTCGCCGTTCTGGCCTTCGAGCGCATCATTGCCGGCAAGGCCGAAAAGCTGGTCGTTGCCCGTGTAGCCATAGAGCAGGTTTGCGCCAGCGGTACCGATAATTATATCGTTCAGGCGGGAGCCAACAACGTTCTCGATACTGGTTAGCGTGTCACCATCGGACGCAGTGCCGTTGGTGAGATGGACTGTAACGCCTGCTGTTGAGGTGGTGTAGTCGGCCCGGTCGATGCCGTCGCCGCCGTTCAACACATCCGCGCCGATATCGCCGCGCAGGACGTCGTTGCCGATGCCGCCCAGCAACGTGTCAGTGCCGGAACCGCCATAAAGCGTATCATTGCCCGCGCCGCCGTTCAGGGCATCGCTGCCGCCGTCGCCGCCGGAAAGCACATTGGCACCAGCGTTGCCGGTCAAAATATCATTCGCAACGCCGCCTGTGATGTTTTCGACGTTGGATATGGAGACGTTGACCGAGTAATATGGCGCTCCGGCAAGAAGCGCTGTTGCTGTGCCTGCGCCAAGGTCGGCGGTGACGCCAGTCGTGACGCCGTAAAAGCTGATCGTGTCGATCCCTGCACCGCCGTCAATCAGTTCCACGCCCAAATCCGGCCCAAATATCAGACCGGGCAGCAAAGTGTCGTTGCCGTCACCGCCGCTGAGCGTGTCCTTGCCGTCACCGCCATTGAGCACATCATTGCCAGCGCCGCCGACAAGCAGGTCGGTTCCCCCGTTGCCGTAAAGCGCGTCCGCACCGCTGCCGCCATAAATCTTGTCATTTCCATCACCGCCCAGCAGGGTTGCGGCGGCGGCGGCAGCGGTCAGCGTGTCGTCAAATCGGCTGCCATTGACAGTTTCAATTGAGATGTAGGTGTCGCCAGCAGCGTCGCCGCTTGTGCCGCCAGCCGCCAGATTGAGGATGACGGCACCCAAGGCATCGGAATAGTCGGCGATGTCTGTTCCCGCGCCCCCGTCGAGGAGATCGGCACCTGCCCCGCCGTTGAGGGTGTCATTGCCGTCACCGCCGGCCAACTGGTCGCCGCCGTCGCCGCCGCGAAGCGTATCTTTACCCGCCGCGCCGGAGACATTGTCGTTGCCAATGCCGCCATTCAGGACGTTCGCTCCCGCGTCGCCAGCAATGATATCATTGCCGCTGCCGCCGGTGGCATTTTCGATTGACGACAATATCGCCCTGACAAACACGCCCGTGCCGGCGGTGCCGCCAATGGCAGTTCCGACCAGCAAGTTGATGATCACGCCGATAGAGACATCATCAAAACTGACTGTGTCGTTCCCCGCGCCGCCGTTAACCATGTCGTATGCAGCGGATACGGAATTGTTCAAGCCGGGCCTGAATAGATCATCGCCGCCATAGCCATTGAGCGTGTCAGCGAGGTTGGTGCCGAATATCTGGTCATTGCCCGAGAGGATGTAGGCCAGAACGTCACTGCTGTTTGCGATCAGATTTGCAAGGTCGACGGAGAGGCCAGTTATGTTGTAGGCAAAGACTGCCGGATCAAAACCTTTGGCGAAGGAATAGGTGAGTGAGGTCACCGTCCCACTGGCGACGCGCGTAGGAAGCGGCGTTCCATTTACGCCGTAGTCCGATGGAATGGTAAGGCCTGTGCCTCGCAAGATTGCCGTCTGGTAATCCCGCGTGGCAGAATTTGGTGTCAGCGCGATAAGCAGGACTGCGTATGTTCCATCGGCTTGAGCGTCGGCATAGCGCCAGTCAAGCATGTTGAAGGTCGGCATGTTTCCAGACTGAACGCCAGCGGACGTTACAACTTCATTGACCCGGACCACTGCCATGACACAACTCCTTGATTTAATTTGAAGCGTCATAGTTGTATCTGCAGCGTCACACAATTGCATACTTAAGCAATGGTAAATATATAAAATGTGATCAAAAAGCCGGAGCTTGCGCCCCGGCTTGATGAGTCAAATCAACGGCTTGGAGCTCTTGGCTCCAATTCAGATTCAGCCGACGATTTCGGTGCCCGAGAACCAGTAGGAGATTTCCTGCGCTGCGGTTTCCGGAGCATCGGAGCCGTGTACCGAGTTCTCGCCGATCGACAAGGCGTGGACCTTGCGGATGGTGCCGTCAGCGGCGTTGGCAGGGTTGGTCGCGCCCATGATCTCGCGGTTCTTGGCAATGGCGTTCTCGCCTTCAAGCACCTGAACGATGGTCGGGGCGGAGGACATGAATTCGGTCAATTCGCCAAAGAACGGGCGTTCCTTGTGTACCGCGTAAAAGCCCTCGGCTTCGCGCAGAGACATCCAGACGCGCTTGGAGGCGACGACGCGAAGGCCGGCGTCTTCCAGCATCTTGGTGATGGCACCGGTGAGGTTGCGCCGTGTTGCGTCCGGCTTGATCATCGAAAAGGTGCGTTCAATCGCCATTTTGTTTTCCGTCCTGTTTGAATTGATGCCGCAGCGCGGCCGACCTCATGAGGTTGGCGCGTCTATACAGGCGCGGACCGGGAATGCCAAGGGCCGTGCGGTCAAGCCAGCCGACTACTGCGCGGGTGCGGCGCAGTCAATTCCAGTGAGCTTCCAGCCATTCTTCGGCGACTCAATGTCTGATACTTTCCATTCGTCGCCAACCTTTTCCAGTATCCAGACAATCTTGGCATCTTCCCCGAACAACTTGAATGTCGCATCGACAGAGCCGGAATCGCCCGCCATCGCGCCTGAAAGATTGAGTGTCTTCTTCAGTTCGTCCGCGTCAAAGTCCTGCGCATCCAGCGTCAGCATGAAATCAATGCACGGCTCGTCACTTTCCTTCGTGGCAGCATCCAGCACTTCCCTCGCCTTGCCAACAAAGCGGTCGCGATTCTCCGTGGCGAATTCGGAACCAGGGTCGTTGTAAAAGTACTGGACGGCTTCTGTAGGGTCCTGCGCAAAAGCTGGAGCAACGGAGAGCGCGAGCGCGGCGGCGAGGATCAGTTGCTTCATTCTTCAATTTCCCTGCTTTTTCAATGTGTAAACATGCTCTTCTGTCGGAAAGGCACGAGATTTGACATCTTCTGCATAGGCAGCGACCGCCGCCTCGATGGCATCGCCCACCTGCCCGTATTTCTTGACGAATTTCGGCACCCGGGGGTTCAGCCCCAGCATGTCCTCAAGCACCAAAATCTGCCCGTCGCATTCTTTTGATGCGCCGATGCCAATGGTGGGAATCGCAATTTCCCGCGTGATCTCGGCGGCCAACGGCTCGACAATACCCTCCAGCACCACGGTAAATGCCCCGGCGTCCGTCACGGCGCGGGCGTCGTTCTTGATCAGCGGCCACTGCGCCACGTCACGTCCTTGGGTCTTGAAGCCGCCCATCGTGTTGATCGCCTGTGGCGTCAGCCCGATGTGCGCCATGACCGGAATGCCGCGCTCTGCAAGAAAGTTGATCGTCTCGGCCATGCGCTTGCCGCCTTCGAGCTTGACCGCGCCGCAGGCGGTTTCCTTCATGATTTTCGCCGCATTCCGGAAGGCCACAGCCGGGCTTTCCTCATAGGTGCCGAATGGCATATCGACAACGACCAGCGCCTGCTTGGACCCGCGCACAACGGCGCGGCCGTGCATGATCATCAGATCGAGCGGCACGCCGATGGTCGAATCCATGCCGTGCATGACCATGCCCAGACTGTCGCCCACGAGCATGAAGTCTGCGTATTTGTCGACAATGGCCGCCGTATGGGCATGGTAGGCGGTCAGCGAAACAATCGGCGTCACGCCCTTGCGGGCTCGGATGTCGGGGGCAGTCAGGCGGCGGGTGATGATTTCGATGCTCATGGTCGGCCTTTCAATTTGGGCGGACGTTAAGGTGCATAGACCCGATTGTCTATCAGACGAACGGAGCCGAATTTGACAGTCAGCAGGATGACCAGCGGGCGAGACATTGTTCCGGACACCGGCATCAGCGTTGCCGCATCGCGCAGGTCGACGGCTTCGATCAAGGCTCGCGGCTCTGCCTTCAGAACAGCGCGAACGGTATTGCGGATGGCGGCAACAGACCGCTCGCCGGACACAATCAACTCCCCTGCGCGATCCAGTGCCTTGGACAAGATGACGGCTGCTTTGCGGTCGTCAGGTGTCAGGCGCACGTTGCGGGACGAACAGGCCAGTCCGTCCGCCTCGCGTACGGTGGCGACGGGCACGATCTCGAGCGGTTGATTGAGGTCTGCAACCATGCGCCTGATGACGGCGACCTGCTGGAAATCCTTTTCACCGAAGAAGGCTTTGTCCGGAGAGGCTATGTTGAACAGCTTGGTGCAGACCGTGGCCACGCCACGGAAATGGCCGGGGCGGATCTTGCCCATCAGCACTTTGGACAGCTTCACTGTCTCGACAATGGTTTCCTCGTTGCCGGGGTACATTTCCTTGACGTCTGGCGTGAAGACGAAGTCCGCACCCTCGGCTTCAAGCATCGCCAGATCGCGGTCAAGATCGCGCGGATAGGTCGAGAGGTCTTCGTTGGCGGCAAACTGGGTCGGATTGACGAAGATGGTGACGACCGTGATGTCGCAGTGCTGTCTCGCCTGCTTGACCAGTTCCATGTGGCCAACGTGAAGATAGCCCATCGTGGGCACGAGGCCGATGGACTTGCCGGCGCGGCGAAGCGGCAGCAGCGCGGCGCGGAAGCCGGCGATGGTGGTGTGGACTTTCAATTTGCAGGCCCTGAATTGTGGACAATGTTCGGGCTTTGCTGCTTGCTCCCCTCATCTGCC
>JANPGC010000106.1:0-13782 GCA_031423755.1 Phyllobacteriaceae bacterium
ACAACGAACACTGCCTCAGCCGATCCATACGAAAAAGAGCCCGGCCGGGTTTCCGGCCGGGCTCTTCGTTTCGCATTGAAATCGTCAGTGCAGGATCTGCGACAGGAACAGTTTTGTCCGCTCATGACGCGGGTGGTCGAAGAACTCGGCCGGCGTGTTCTGTTCGACGATCTGGCCCTGGTCCATGAAGATCACCCGGTTGGCAACCTTGCGGGCAAAGCCCATCTCGTGGGTGACGCACAGCATGGTCATGCCCTCTTCGGCCAGCCCGACCATTGTCTCCAGCACTTCCTTGATCATTTCCGGGTCAAGCGCCGAGGTCGGCTCATCGAACAGCATGATGCGCGGGTTCATGCACAGCGAGCGGGCAATCGCCACGCGCTGCTGCTGGCCGCCTGAGAGCTGACCTGGATATTTGTTGGCCTGTTCCGGGATTTTCACGCGCTTGAGGAAGTGCATGGCGATTTCCTCGGCCTGCTTCTTCGGCGTCTTGCGCACCCAGATCGGCGCCAGCGTGCAGTTCTCCAGGATGGTCAGATGCGGGAACAGGTTGAAGTGCTGGAACACCATGCCGACCTCGCGGCGCACCTCGTCGATCTTCTTCAGATCGTTGGTCAGCTCCTTGCCGTCGACGATGATCTTGCCCTTCTGGTGCTCTTCCAGCCGGTTGATGCAGCGGATCATCGTCGACTTGCCTGAGCCGGACGGGCCGCACACGACAATGCGCTCGCCCTTCTCCACATTCAGGTTGATGTCCTTCAGCACATGGAATTCGCCATACCATTTGTGCACGCCGATCATCTGCACGGCGGCGACTGAGGACGTGGATACTGCAAGTTCAGCCATGATATGCTCCTGTTCTTTCCTTGGTCGCGTTTTCCTTAAACGTTTGATGTTCCATCAAACTTGGAAACGCTCCTAGCGTTTGTGACCGGTTTCCAGCTGCCGTTCCATGAACTGCGAATAGCGCGACATGGAGAAGCAGAAGAGCCAGAATATGAAGGCCGCGAAAACGAGGCCGGATTTCGGGGTGGATGGCGACGCCCAATTGGCGTCGGCAAAGTTCTGGCGAACAATGCCGAGCAGGTCGAACATGCCGATGATGTAGACAAGGCTCGTGTCCTTGAATAGCGAGATGAACGAGTTGACGATCGACGGAATCACCAATTTCAGCGCCTGTGGCATGATGATCAGGCTTATCTTCTGCCAGTAGCCAAGCCCAAGCGAGTCCGCGCCCTCATACTGCCCTTTCGGGATCGCCTGCAGCCCGCCGCGGATCACTTCGGCCATGTAGGCGGAGGAGAACAGGGCAACGCCAACCAGCGCGCGCATCAGCTTGTCGAAGGTCGTGCCGGGCGGCAGGAACAGCGGCAGCATGACCGAGGCCATAAACAGAACGGTCACCAGCGGCACGCCGCGCACGGCTTCGATGAACACCACCGACAGGAACTTCACAACCGGCAGTTTCGAGCGCCGCCCGAGCGCCAGCAGAATGCCCAGCGGCAGCGACACGGTGATGCCGACATAAGATATGACCATCGTTACGAGCAGTCCGCCCCACAATGGGGTTTCGACATCCGAAAGACCGAACATGCCGCCGCGCAGCAAGACGTAGGCGACAATTGGAAAGATCACGAAAAGCGCCAGCGCATTCAGCGCTTTATACGGCATTTTTGGCATGGCGAGCGGAACAAGCGTCGCGGCAAAAATCACCGCCGTCAGCCAAACCCGCCAGCGTTCCGCATCAGGGTATCGCCCGACCATGAACTGTTCGAACTTTGCGCCGACAAATGCCCAGCACGCGCCGGACCAGCCGTCAGGCTGAATGCCGCCTTGTGCAGCGGTGGTGCAGAATGTGCGATCTGTGCCGGTCCACTGCGCGTCGATAAACAGCCAACGGAATATCGGCGGCAAGAGCCATGCAAGCAGGAGAAAAGCGAATATCGACAGCAGGCTGTCAGTGACATTTGCAAACAGGTTCTTGCGCGCCCAGCCGACGATGCCGGTCTCTTTGAATGGCGGCGGCAGGGCGGGCTCTTCCGTTATGCGGACGTATCCGTTGGTCATGGTGTTCATATCAGCGCTCCACCAGGGCCATTTTGGCGTTAAACCAGTTCATGAATGCGGAGGTGAGAATGCTGATGCCAAGGTAGGCCACCATCCAGATGGCGACGATTTCTACCGCTTGGCCTGTCTGGTTCAGGATCGTGCCGCCGACCGCCACGAGGTCCGGATAGCCGATGGCAATGGCGAGAGACGAGTTCTTGGTCAGGTTGAGAAATTGGCTCGTCAGCGGCGGAATGATAATGCGCATCGCCTGCGGGATGACCACCAGCCGCAGCAATTGCGGGCGGGACAGGCCAACAGCTTGTGAGGCTTCGGTCTGTCCCTTGGCGACACCAAGGATGCCGGACCGGACGATTTCGGCGATATAGGACGCGGTGTAAACGGAAAGGGCCAGATACAGCGACAGAAACTCCGGCTTTACCTGCGTGCCGCCCGACAAATTGAATGTCGAGAGTTTTGGCAATTCTACTGTCACCGGCATTTTCGCAAGGAAGAACGCAAGCAGCGGCAAACCAATTATAAGTCCCAGCGACGTCCAAAACACAGGAAACTGCTGCCCGGTATCTTGCTGCCGTTTTCGCGACCAGTGCGCAACGAACCCTGCAATAATAATCGCTGTCGCCAGCGCAACAACAATCAGACCGCTGCCTTCGCCCCAGATCAGGCGCGGCATGAACAGGCCGCGGCTGTTGAGAAAGCTGCCGAGCGGCATGGCAATCGATTCTTTCGGCTGCGGCAACACCGAAAGGACGCCGAAATACCAGAAGAAGATTTGCAACAGCGGCGGGATGTTACGGAAGATTTCGACATAGACCGTAGCGAGGCTGCGCACGAGCCAGTTGCCGGACAGTCTGCCAATGCCGACGACGAAGCCGAGTGCAAGCGCGGTGACTATGCCAACCGCTGAAATGATGAGGGTGTTGATAATGCCGACATAGAGCGCTCTGAGATATGTTGAATCGCTGTCATAGGCGATCGGCACTTGCGCGATGTCAAAACCGGCGCGGCCATTCAGGAAACCAAAACCGGACGCGATGCTGGAGCGTTTGAGATTTTCGACCGTGTTTCCGATGATCCACCATACAAGGGCGACAAGCAAAATGGCCAGCACGACCTGCGAGACCATGCCTCGGACCTTGGGGTCGTAGAACATCGCGGAGAGTTTTGATGTTCCGCCCTGCGAAATATCGCTGACAGCCATGAGCCGCTCCCATCAAACCGGTTTCAAAGACGCATCTCCGGCGGCGACGCGTGTGTGCGCCGCCGGATAGTCATGACGCTTGATATCAGCGGACTGGCGGTGCGTATTGGAGGCCGCCCTTCGACCACAGCGCATTGATGCCGCGCGCGATCTTCAGCGGAGAACCAGCGCCAACGTTGCGGTCAAAGCTTTCGCCGTAATTGCCGACGGCCTTGATGATGTTGTAGGCCCAGGCATTGTCGAGTCCCAGATCCGTGCCGATCTTGGTGTCTGCCTCCTTGCCGAGGAAGCGCAGTATGTCCGGATTGGTCGAAGTGGTCATCTCTTCGAGATTGGCCTGCGTGATGCCGAATTCCTCGGCGTTCAGCATGGCGTTGAACGTCCACTTGACGATGTCAAACCACTGGTCGTCGCCTTGGCGAACGGCAGGTCCAAGCGGTTCCTTGGAAATGATTTCCGGAAGAACGACATGGTCATCCGGTGCGGCCAGCGCGAGGCGTGTGGCATAAAGGCCGGACTGGTCAGTGGTCAGAACATCGCAGCGGCCAGAATCATAGGCGGCATTCACTTCGTCATTCTTTTCGAACACCACCGGTGAATACTCCATCTTGTTGGCCTTGAAATAGTCGGCAAGATTGAGCTCGGTCGTGGTGCCAGCCTGCACGCAGACCGAAGCGCCCGAAAGCTGCAGCGCAGAATTGACGCCGGATATCTTCTTGGAATTGATCATGAAACCCTGGCCGTCATAATAGTTGACGCCGACAAAGTTCAGGCCAAGCGCGGTGTCGCGGTTGATTGTCCAGGTGGTGTTGCGGGCGAGCAGATCGACTTCGCCAGACTGCAGCGCGGTGAAGCGCTCCTTTGCAGACAGCGGGGTGAACTTGACCTTTGTGCCATCGCCGAAAATTGCGGCGGCAACGGCGCGGCAGAAGTCCACGTCCAGACCGGTCCAATCACCCTTGTCGTCCGGAGACGAGAAACCCGCGAGCGTGCCGTTGGCGCCGCACTGGACAAATCCCTTGGCCTTTACGTCCTCAAGCGTGGTGGCGCCCGCAGCGGATGCCATGGCAAAGAATGCCGAGCCGAGAAGCGCGATTTTGAGTTGATTTTTCATTGGTGTCCTACCTCTGTTTACCCATTCAATTTTCTTGGCGGTTCGCTGCGTTGGCGCGTCCGCTGTTCGCAATGCCGCCGGTCACTTTGCGTGATGGCAGACATCATGAACGCTTATCGAATGTTATTCCGCAGGGTTGGTCAAGTGCGTATTGACCAATCAACGGGGGAGATATTGGGCGAATTTTACTCGAATTGGCGAATTGCGCGAAAAAACGGCAACGGCGACCGATAATGCTGCGGCGGCAGGCACATTCAGCGCACTATTTAGCGGATTCTCGGGAGCGTGACGGTGTTGTGCAGACGAAAAACCACCTGCCTACTAGCAAGCCACCGTGCAAAGCACAGTGACACAAGAAAGCCGACTGCAAAGCCCGTGACGACATCGGAGGGATAGTGTGCCTTTGCGGCAATCCGGGTGGCAGCAAGAATGAAACCCACAGGCAGTGTCAGCCAGCGCAATTTCGGGAACCACAGCATCAGCGCCAGCGTCACTGCGCCCATGGTTGTTGAATGGCCGGAGGGCATGCTGGCGAAATCATATCCTGGGGTAAACGGTTCAAAATGGATGGCACCGACGCTGTCAATCAGCTTGGGCCGGGCTCGGCCTATGAACAATTTGACGATGTTGACCAGAATGCCGGAGCCCGCGACTGATCCGAACAGGAACGCGGACTGGCCATAGAACCGCATCAGCCACATCTTGGCGCTGCGTCTGTAGGCTGACCAGTCCAAGAACGCGGTCACGAGAAAAAGCAGTGCCGCAGGGACGAGATACCGGTCGGATTTGCCCACATTGGTCACGGCTGTCATGATCTCAAATATCCGCCAATCAGACGCTATCACCGCCCGCAGCGCCTTTTCGTCCGCCGTCAGCATCAAGATTGCAGCAGTCACCAGCGCGGCTAGGGCGATGATGGTCATCGCACTGGTCCACACGCTGGCGTCCGACACAAGTTGTGGCTTGGCCAATTGGGCGCGCGTGCGCCTGAATGACGTTGCGAGAGACCATGACTTTTTTGCCGCAGTTTCCTTAGGGGGCATTTCAAACATGTCCAAAATTCAATACCAGTCTTCCCATTCAAGGATGCCGGGATATTTGGCAAGCGAGGCTTTATGACGACGACCGACAAATCCGCCAAAGGCAATTCAACATTGGGCATCAACACGCGTTTGGCCCATGACGGCTACAATCCGCGTGACTATCATGGCTTCGTCAACCCGCCGGTGGTGCATGCCTCGACCGTGCTGTTTCCGGATGCGGCGACCATGGCCGCAAACAATCAGCCATATACCTACGGCACTCATGGCACGCCGACGACCGACGCGCTGTGCGCAGCAGTGGATGCGCTTGAGGGATCGGCACTGACGATTGCAGTTTCTTCCGGACTGGTCGCTGCGACACTGCCGTTGCTGGCCTTCCTGAAACAAGGCGACCATTTGCTGATGACCGACAGCGTCTATCATCCGACGCGCCGTTTCGCCGACAAGATGCTGCGCGGCTACGGCGTTGAGGTCGAGTATTACGACCCGGAGATCGGCGCTGGCATAGGGGCGCTTTGCCGGCCGAACACACGCGTGATCTTCACCGAATCGCCAGGTTCCAACACGTTCGAAATTCAGGATATTCCGGCCATCGCGGCGGTCGCCAAGGCGCGTGGCATCACTTTGATGATGGACAACACCTGGGCGACGCCGTTGTTTTTCAAGCCTTTGGACCATGGCGTTGACATTGTGATTCATGCTGCAACCAAATACCCGTCCGGCCATTCGGATGTGCTGATGGGCTTTGTTTCCGCCAATAAATCGCACGCCAAGCAATTGAACGATGCCAATACATGGCTCGGGTTTTGCGTCGGCGGTGACGATGCCGCGCTGGTGCTGCGCGGTATGAGAACCATGGGGCTGAGACTGGAGCGGCATCAGAAATCTGCGTTGGAACTGGCGCAATGGCTGGAATCCGACAAGCGCGTCGCCCGTGTGCTGCATCCAGCATTGCCGACGTTCCCGTCACATGAGTTGTGGAAGCGTGACTTCTGCGGGGCGTCAGGCGTCTTCTCGTTCGTCTTGAATGGCGGCGGGCGCAAGGAGGTCCAGGCGTTCCTCGACGCGCTGCAAATTTTTGGCCTCGGCTTTTCATGGGGCGGCTACGCCAGCCTTGCCGTCGAGGTTTGGCTGGCCGACCGCAAGATCGCCAAGGCGCCGGCCGAAGGGCCTACCATCCGCCTGCAGATTGGCCTGGAAGATGTGGTCGACTTGCGCGCGGACATTGAGGGCGGGCTGGATGCGGCGTTTGGGTGATGGATCATTTTGATTGAAGGAACACCGAGAGTCTTTCCATGTCTGCTCGCAGCAGCCCGGGAGCCAAGTTTGTCTCTTCTGCAAGCTCTAATACCCGGCTGAAGTCGATTGCGCTTCCATAGGAATTTCGCTCACGGTGCCGAAAAGCGCGCAATGTGTCTATAGTTTCGGCAGATTCAGCCGACAGAACCGCTGGTCTGGCTTCGCCAAACGGATGGCTCATGCGCAATGCCAGCGAACGATGCCAAGACTCGGATTTCTCTATGGGATACCCATCAATCTGCTTGCACAATATCAATAGCGTTCTCTCGATGCCGCCATAGATCTTCTCAATGGCCGACGCAACGCCTTGGACGGCCAGCCAACCCATTGTGTCGACAAACAAGTCTGGCCGGTTTCGTATCAATTCCAAAACTTCAACGAGTTTCCCGGTTTCAATCTCGACGTCTGATAGTTCATTTGACGCGTCAATCAGCCGTTCATGCATGCACGCGGTCCGTCAACTCTGCCAGTGTCAATACAGCTCCCTCCATGCGACTGACAATGCGGGGTGGCAGTTCCTCACGATAAGCGACGTCAAAGTGGATGCCGTCCATCAAATCTTCAACGAGTGACTCAATCTTGTACTTAAGATGCCACGGACAAGATCGAACCAGAAAATCCACGTCCGAGCCAGGCCCGAAGTTACCTGCAGCCAGCGAACCCGTCACCACGGCATCGACTCCGCGCCCTTTAAGCGCCTCAAGAACTTGTGCGGCCTTGGACAATGCCATTTTTTCCCGTCTGCTGGTCGAAATCTGCGCGGTTGATGCCACCATAACACTCCATGCGATGCGTTAAATGATACAGATGGCGTGGCCAAAACACAATCAGCTCTTGACCCTTGTGCGGCACGGTACAAGTCATTGACAAAGTTGAGATTTGGCGATCCCAGCAGGGCTCGAACCTGCGACCTAGTGCTTAGAAGGCACTTGCTCTATCCAGCTGAGCTATGGGACCAAAATTTCATCCAATTAGATCAAATTTGCGGCGATCTGAGGCGGCAATCTGCGCTTCCGGTGCTCACGCACAAGAGTGCGCTGCGCTCCGGTTCTCGACTGCCACACCAGTTCACGCGCATATTTGACCTACTTGAATGAAATTCCGAGTGCAACCCACTGAGAAATCAAACGCCTCAATGCGTCCAAGGCTGCTTTCTGTCGAACTTGAAATTGTCTGAATAAGACACGCGGCGGCGTTTGGGTTCGTGGGGCTGTTCGAGCGTGTAGGCGATGCCGTGTTTGGTGGCGTAGGCGACCGCCTCGTCGCTGGAGTCGAATGTCAGCCTTACCTGGCTCATCATGTCCGAAGACGAAGTATAGCCCATCAGCGGCTCGACGCCCCGTGCAGCTGTTGCATCGTGCTCAAGAAGCCAGACCCCGGTCTTGCCCTTGCCGGACTGCGTGGCGGTCTTTGCTGGGCTGTAGATGCGTGCCGACATGTCTGCCTCATGGGTCTGATGTTTTGCTGTTGGTCGGAGCGAGAGGATTCGAACCTCCGACCCTCTGGTCCCAAACCAGATGCGCTACCAGGCTGCGCTACGCTCCGTAATGCCAATCAGCAAACCGCGATCCGGATACACGCTTCGCTGTGATGCTGCAACGGTAAAGGTTGAGCTGATCATAAATCAAGCGTCTTCTGACCAAGATCCATTTCGGTCAGCACAGACGACGCCAGTTGCCGCGTCACGCGGGCCTGCTGTTCCAGCGCGGCGCGGTCGATGCGGGCGACGATGTCTTGCGCGGTCGCGAGCGAGCGTTCAATCCGGCTGACGAGAAAGCGGACTACGCTCGAATCAATAGCGATCTGCCGGTCGGCGAAGAGTTTGGTGATGACGCCCGACAAAAGCTGATCGTTCGGCTCGGAAATCTCCACCATCGGCGCGGATTTGATGCGCGACATCAGATCGGCAAGCGCGACCGGCCATTGCGAGGGCCAGCGGCGGGACGTGATCAACAGGTGCTTGCCGGTCTCGCGCGTGGCGTTGACGAGGTGAAAAAGCGCGTTCTCGTCAAAAGGGCGGTCGCTGATGCCGTCAATGAGGATGTTTGCTCCAGCCTTTGCCGCTGTTTCAATTGCGTCTGCTTGGAGGGGATCAATGCTGAGCGCCTCAGCCTTCCCGGCCCAGATGGACGCCAGATGCGACTTGCCCGAACCGGGAGGTCCGGCGAGCACCATGAAATTGGCCGGCCATTGCGGCCACTGGTCGATCAGCGCCACCGCTGCCGCGTTCGACGGCGTGACAATCAGCTCATCGCGCGAAAAGCCCGGCTGTCCGCCAAGGTCGAGCGGCAATTGCCTTGGCTTTGCGGGCAGCACGGGCTGGCTCACCCGCCGTGCCCTTCGTGACCACGGTAAAGCGGCGAGGAAACATAGCGGCCGATGGCAAAGCGCACCAGGACGCCAATCGCCGCTGATGCCGGCACAGCCACCATCAGGCCGACAAAGCCAAACAGCGATCCGAACGCGAACAACGCGAACATCAGCCACACAGGATGCAGTCCAATGCTTTCGCCCACCAGTTTCGGCGACAAGATGTTGCCTTCAATGAACTGGCCAATCACAAACACTCCCGCGACCGCCAGCAGCATGATCCAATCCGGCCAGAATTGAACGACGCCGACAATCAAGGCCAGCAGCAGGCCAACAATCCCGCCGACATAGGGGATGAAGGAAATCAGCCCGGCGAACATGCCGATCAGCAGTCCGAAATTCAGCCCGGTTGCAATCAGGCCGCTGGCATACATGATGCCAAGAATGATGCAGACCGTGCCCTGCCCGCGGATAAAACCGGCAATTGCCGCGTTGATGTCATTGGCAATGAGCCGGACCGTGTCGACATGGTCGCGCGGCACCCAGTTATCGACCTTGGCGACCATTCGGTCCCAATCCAGCAGTGTGTAAAAAGCGACAACCGGCGTCACCACAAACAGCGAGGCCACGTTGACGACCGTTCCGGCCGAGGTCCAAAGCGATGTCAGCACCGTCGAGCCGAGCGTCGTCGCCTGACCAAGGATCGTGCCGATGTTCTTCTGGATCGACGCTGCATCAATGCCGAAACTGTCGTGCAGCCATTTCAGGTTTTCTTCCGTCGCCAGGGCCTGAATGCGGGCGATGTAGGACGGCAGTTTGCTGCCAAAATCAGACAGCTGCGTTACCAGTATCGGCGCAACAATGACGATGAACAGGATGAACACGAAAATGAACGACAGCAATATCGTCAGCGTCGCCAACAGACGCGAAAGGCCGAGCGCCTCAAGCCGGTCGGCGACTGGATCAAGGAAGTAGGCCAACGTCATGCCGACGATAAACGGCAACAAAATACCGGAAAACACATAAAGCAGCAGGCTGAACACCGCCAAGGCGCCGAGCCAGAACAGAACCTGCCGCGTCAGTTCGCGCCGCGCAACATCCTCCTCGCGGATCAGCGCCGCTTCCGCGAACACCGCTGCTGGAAGCGATGCTTTCGGTGACGCATCCGTTTTAGCCAGTTTCTTGACCATCATCCGCCATGTGTTTGAGCCAGGTCACGAGATAGGCCGCCGTGGACGCTGCGGTCAAGAGAGCGACGAGCCCGACGAGAAATGCGACGGCCATGGCGCTTTCGAACCTAAGTCCATGCTGGGCCAACACCAAGGCAGCCAGCGCGATCTGTGTAGCCGTGTTGGCTTTCGATATGAAAAGCGGATGCATTTCCACGGGCCTGCCCATGACCGCCGAGAGCATGACTGCGCTCACAATCAATCCGTCGCGGAAAACCACCATGGCCACCAGCCAAAGCGGCAGCATTTCCTGATAGGCGAGCACGATGAACACTGAAACGAGCAGCAGCTTATCGGCCACCGGATCAAGGTAAGCGCCAAGCTCCGATTTCATGTCATAGCGGCGCGCAATGTAGCCATCGACCCCGTCGGAAAGTCCGGCGGTCAGGAAGCCCAGAAACGCCATGAACTCCTGTCCGGACAACATTGCCCAAACGACAAATGGCACCAGAAGCAGCCGAAGGATGGTGATGTAGTTCGGTATGGTCATCGGGGCCGCCTGCAGTGGACCCCCAATGTAAGCGGTCGGGCGCGATTTCCAAGCCCAATCGCTTTATGTGAGGCGCGGCGCGTAAAATCAAACCTGTTGGCATCGCCGCCAAACCTTGCGCATGCGGCCCCATCATGGCATTGCGGCGCCATTCACGGGAATCCTTGCCATGACGCTTCCAAACGGTCTGACCTACCGCGACGCCGGGGTCGACATTGATGAAGGCAATCTGCTGGTCGAGAAGATCAAGCCCGCCGTGCGCTCGACGCGCCGCCCCGGCGCAGATGGCGAAATCGGCGGGTTTGGCGGGCTGTTTGACCTCAAGGCGGCGGGTTTCACCGACCCTGTGCTGGTTGCGGCCAATGATGGAGTCGGCACCAAGCTGAAGTTGGCGATTGACGCGGACCGGCACGAAACCGTCGGCATCGACCTTGTCGCCATGTGCGTCAATGATCTGGTGGTGCAAGGGGCGGAGCCGCTGTTCTTTCTCGACTATTTCGCCACCGGCAAATTGAACTCGGACCAAGGCGCGGCCATCGTCGGCGGCATTGCCGAAGGATGCCGCCAGGCAGGCTGCGCGCTCATCGGCGGGGAGACGGCGGAAATGCCGGGGATGTACCGCGACGGCGACTATGATCTTGCCGGCTTTGCCGTCGGCGCGGCGGAGCGCACGCAATTGCTGCCGACTAAGGATATTCAGCCCGGCGACGTGCTGCTGGGCCTTGCCTCTTCCGGCGTCCATTCAAACGGCTTTTCGCTGGTGCGGCGCATTGTCGAGCGGTCAGGGCTCGGCCTTGATGCGCCCGCGCCGTTTGCAGAAGGACAGACGGTAGGCGAGGCGCTGCTGACGCCGACGCGCATCTACGTGAAACCGCTGCTCGCCGTCATCCGCCAGACCGGCGCGATCAAGGCGCTGGCGCATATCACCGGCGGCGGCTTTCCGGACAATATTCCGCGCGTGCTGCCGGACAGCTGCTCGGCGGAAATCGACCTTTCGGCGATCAGGGTTCCCGCCGTCTTCTCGTGGCTCGCTTCCACTGGCGGCGTGGCGCGCAATGAAATGCTGCGAACGTTCAACTGCGGCGTCGGCATGATCGTCGTTGTCGCGCCCGAGAATGCCGATGTGGTGGAAGCCGCGCTGGCGGCGCAGGGCGAAAGCGTCATGCGGCTCGGCAGACTGGTCGAAGCTGCCGCCGAGCGCGTGATTTACCGCGGCGATCTGGCGATCTGAGCGGATGGAAAAGCGCGTTGCCGTTCTCATCTCCGGGCGCGGCTCGAACATGGAGGCGCTGATTGCCGCCTGCGCTGATCCTGACTATCCGGCCGAGATCGTCGGCGTGCTGTCAAACAGGGCGGACGCCAAGGGCCTCGCCTTCGCCGCCGCCAAGGGCATTCCGGCTCGCGCGATCCCGCACAAGGACTATCCCAGCCGCGAAGCGCATGACGCGGCGATGCACGCGGCGCTCACCGCCCTTCACCCCGACATCGTCGCCTGCGCCGGCTACATGCGCATCATGACGCCCGGTTTTGTGGAAAAATGGGAGGGCCGGATGATCAACATCCACCCGTCCTTGCTGCCGCTGTTCAAGGGCACGCACACGCATGAGCGGGCGCTGGAAGCGGGTGCGACAGAGCACGGCTGCTCGGTGCATTACGTGACCGCCGCGCTCGACGACGGCCCGGTGATCGCGCAGGCGAAAGTGCCCGTGCTGTCGGGCGACACGCCGGAGACGCTCGCCGCGCGGGTGCTGGTTGAGGAGCACAGGCTTTATCCGATGGCGTTGCGGATGGTGTGCGAGAGCAACTAACGCTTGCATTTCCAAATCACATGCCATATATTTTGGTCATAAAGTCAGCCGAAGGATATGACAATGCCAAGGGAGATTACCTATACACAGCCGGAATCCACGGCATCGCTTGGCTTTGCAGAAGCGCCAAGCAGCGGTTTCGCCGAAGGATTGGACCAAGAGCGCTTGGCAACGCAATTTGGCGTCACCCAGCGTGACATTGCCGAGACCGCCGGTCTTTCCGCCTCCGCAACCTACCGCAAGTCGCGCATGGCTTCTGCGGCATCGCAGGCGCGACTGGCGGAGATGAGCGAGATTCTGCACCGCGTCACGGCATGGTCCGGGGGCGGGCGGCAGGCGATGGCCTGGTATCGCGCCGAGCCGATTCCGGCCTTTGGCGGCAGGACGGCGGAAAGCATCGTCAAAAGCGGCAACGCCACGGCGCTGCGCGATTATCTCGATCATCTGGCGCTCGGCGGCTTTGCTTGAGGTTCACCGGCGTCTGCTACCGCGCGATTGACCCGCGCTGGTCCTACGCGCCGCTGTCCGGCGACGGCGCGGCGATCCGCGGCGCGCGGTTCAACCCCAAAGGCATCCCTGCCCTTTATCTCGCCACCACGACAGGCGGCGCGGTCGCGGAGGCCACGCAAGGCTTTGCCTTCAAGTTCCACCCGCTGACCTTATGCAGCTATGATGTCGATTGCGACGACATACTCGACCTGTCAACAGCCGAGGCCCGCGCGGCTGCGGATGTCAGCCTCGATGTCATGGCCTGCCCATGGGCGCAGGCGCTGGCGGACCACAAGAAGCCGCCCTCATGGACGATCTACAGTCGGTTCAAGTCCAAAGCTGCCGGGTTGCTGGTACCTTCGTTTGCCAACCGCGCGCCGGAGGGGGCGAGGAATTTGGTGCTTTGGCGGTGGGGTGATCAGTTGCCATATAGGGTAACGGTGTTTGATCCGGATGGGCGGTTGGCGCGCTGAGGATGGCCGCTTTAATCATGCCCAGCCTTCGAAGGTGGTTGAATGCGCGCTTGTCCATTGCCACGCCCCGTTGCCGGTCTGGCCATTTCAAAGATCGCTCCTCCAACCTTAGAAGAGTCTGGGAAACAGGGTGTGTGGTCCTGTCTTTGGCTGTAGATAAGCATGTGACATCGCCACACACCCTGTCCGGTGGGTTTGCACTGACAATGCCTTAGCGCGCGCCGTAGTCGCAAGCATCGCTCCAGCATCTGGCGCCTTT
>JANPGC010000107.1:0-4841 GCA_031423755.1 Phyllobacteriaceae bacterium
TTTTCAAGTTTTTTGATAAGGTCCGGGTCAAGGCCTTGCGAGCCACGGTATTTGCCGGTGACTTCGCTGCCGCCCGCCTCTTGGCCGGCAAAGTCGGTGCCTGCGCCGCCAAGGCGGTCGCTTGCCTCGTTGCCACGCGTCAGGTCGGCGATGACCTGCTCGACCGGTCCGCCAGGCGCGAATTGGACGACGAGAAACGAAATCGCCAGAATGCCGATCAGCGTCGGGATCATCAACAGCAGGCGCCGGAGAATATAGCTTCCCATCAGCGCTGCCTGCGGCCAGTCATGTCAAAATCCGGCGTCAAAACCTTGTAAATTCCCGCTTCCGGCGCTGATTCGCCCAAGGGCATTTGGAATCGACCGGCGCGCCGAGCGCAAGAGGCAATCAGCATCCTCAATTGCGCCTACTTGATGCGGTCAGCCTTGGCTTGATCGTACCACCAGACGGTCGGGAAGCCGAAATTATACTCCGGCAGTTTCGCCGGACGGCCGAACCGGTCCCAATAGACATAGCGGTCAACTTGTGAAAACCACTGTGGCACAACATAGTTATGCGCCAGCAAAACGCGGTCAAGCGCGTGAGTTGCAGCCACGAGTGTCTCGTGATCTGGCGCAAAAATGACCTTGTCCACCAAGGCGTCGATGCCCGGATCAGCAATCCCGGCGTAATTCTTGGATCCTTCGCGGGCCGCAGATTTGCTGCCCCAATATTCGCGCTGCTCATTGCCCGGCGACAGGGACTGGCCCCAGCCGGTCATGATCATGTCATAGTCAAACTTGCGCACACGCTCTTCATACGATGAGGTATCGACCGTGCGGTAGTCGAGCTTGATTCCGATTTTCTCCAGACTCTGCGCGTACGGCAGCACAAAGCGCGAGTTCACGTCGGAATAGTCCAGATATTCGATGACAAACGGCTCGCCTGTCTTGTCGTTCAGAAGACTGCGCTCCTTAAGTGACCATCCGGCCTCCTTCAAAAGCCTCAGCGCCTCGCGGTAATTTTCACGCATCCTGCCGTTGTCTCCGCCGACCGGGTTCACATAGGGCTTGGTGAAAACTTCGGCCGGAATCTTGTCTTTCACTGAATTCAGTATCTCCAGCTCCTCTCCCTGCGGCAATCCGGAAGAGGCAAGCATTGTCCCGGCGAAATAGCTCGATATGCGCTCGTAGAGACCGAAGAACGAGTTTCTGTTGGTGGTCTCGAAATCAAAAGCAAGATTGAGAGCGCGGCGCACGCGCTGGTCCTTGAATTTGTCACGGCGAAGGTTTGGCACAAATGCCTGCATCTTGCCGGAATCGCGGTTCGGGAATTCTTCCTTGATGACAAACCCTTTGTCGAGGGCAGGCAGCCCTTCATAGCCGGTCGCCCAGTTTTTCGAGGAACGCTCGAACCGGTAGTCGAAGGCACCGCCCTTGAATGCCTCCATCATCACCTGCTCATCGCCGTATAGGTCGTAGCGCTGGACGGCAAAATTGTCCGTGCCGATGCGGGTGTTCAGCGACTTGCCCCAGTAATTGTCCGCAAGCACGTATTCCACGTAGCGCCCCGCTTCAAATTTGCCGATCCTGTATGGACCCGATCCAAGCGGCGGCTCGAGCGTCGGCTCGGCGATGTTGCGCTGTTTGCCCGCCGCATCCTTGCCTTCCCACCAGTGTTTGGCAAACACCGGCAATTGTCCGACGATGTGCGGCAGTTCGCGATTGCCCTTTTCGCTGAAGATGAAGGTCACCTCGCGCTCTCCAGTCTTCTCGCCTTTCACCACATTGGCGAAATAGAACCCGTATTGCGGGTTGACTTCTTTCAGTGTGTTGAGGCTCCAGATCACGTCATCGACTGTGACAGGCATGCCGTCATTCCATTTGGCATTGGCATTCAGTCGGAACGAGACGCTGGAAAAATCATCCGGATATTTGATCGCTTCGGCCAGAAGTCCATAGCTTGTCGAAATGTCCGTCTCGTCAAGGGAGGGTGTCATTAGTGTTTCGTAAATCAATGTGAGCCCGGGCGCGGCCTCGCCACGGGTTATTTGATCGTTGAAAGAATCAAACGAGCCAAGCGCCCCTTGGCGCACCAGACCCGCCTTCGGCGCATCCGGGTTTACATAGGGGAAATGCGAAAATCCCGCAGCAAGGCGCGGCTCAGCATTGAGCGCGGTGCCGTGCGTCCAGTCGATTGAAAAGACGGGGCTAGCCATCAGGGGAACAAAGGCAAATATTGCCAAAGCCAGCCGCGCCAAATAACCGCTCATCCAGATTGCTCCCAAATGCCAATAAGGGAAGGATGGAAGCGCCGGTGTCCAAAGACAAGGGGTGGACTGATTTTAGCCATAAAAAAGGCAGGGCAAGCCCAGCCTCTTCAATTCAATGCAGTTCAGGTTACGGCAGCGGAACCGGGCTGTCCGCCTGCCCGCGCAGATAGGCGATCAGGTTTGCACGATCCTCGGGCTTCGGAAGGCCGGCAAATCCCATTGCGGTGCCTTTGACAAACGCTTTTGGCTTCAGGACAAAATGGGAGACGGATTCAAAATCCCAATTCTTGCCGGCCATTTCCTTCATGCCCGCCGAATAGTTGAAACCTTCGTGCGCGCCCATGGGGCGCCCGATGATGCCCCAAAGGTTGGGCCCGACCTTGTTGGCACCGCCCTTGTCGATGGTATGGCATGCTGCGCACTTCTTGAACACAGCCTCGCCGGCAGCGGCATCTGCGCTGGCCAGAAGCGGAGCGATGGGTTCGAGAGCCGCAGGCTCACCACCAGCCGCCTCACCACCTGCGGCAGCTTCAGCCGCCTCAATCACAAACCCGGGCTTTTCCGGCACGCCATGCTCAAACAGCGCATCCGATGCCAGACGAACCGACATGACCACGAAAACGGTTGCCAGCAAGGCGCCAGCCATTTTGTTCAGTTCAAATGAGTCCATCTGTCCCCGTCTCCGGTGTCCGGGACGCCGAAAGCGGAATCCCTGTCCTGAAATCGGGCGGAAACTAGGTCTTTTGCGCGCGACTTGCAACACCTATAAGGCCTGTCGTAGCGCTGCAGACAGCGACTTTTTGACACCTGAATCATCAACGCGGCTTGATTGCATGAAAACCATCATTCTAGTTCCCGCCCGCATGGCCTCGACACGGCTGCCCGGCAAGCCATTGGCCGACATTGGTGGCAAGCCGATGGTCGTGCGGGTCGCTGAGCAAGCTGTGTTGGCAGGCATTGGACGCACCGTTGTGTGCACCGACACAACTGCCGTTGCCGATGCCGTGCGCGGGGCGGGTCTGGAGGCGGTAATGACCCGCGTGGACCACCAATCGGGCTCGGATCGCATTTTCGAGGCGCTACAGGCGCTTGATCCTCAAGGCGAGTATGAGTGCATCGTCAATGTGCAAGGCGATTTGCCGGTTATCGAGCCGGCGATCATATCGCGGTCAATCTTGCCGCTTGAAAACGCTGCTGTGGACATCGCCACCCTTGCCGCCGAAATCATCCGTGACGAAGAACGGGCAAACGAGAACGTCGTGAAAATCGTCGGCACGGCGCTGTCGCACTCGCGGCTTCGCGCGCTCTATTTCACCCGCGCGACCGCGCCATGGGGCGATGGCCCGCTTTATCACCACATCGGACTGTACGCATACCGGCGCTCCGCATTGGAGCGATTCGTCAGCCTCGGCCCGTCGCCGCTTGAAAAGCGCGAGCGTTTGGAGCAATTGCGCGCGCTGGAGGCGGGCATGCGCATTGATGTCGAGATTGTTGACACTGTGCCGCTTGGCGTAGACACGCCGGAAGATCTGGAACGCGCCCGCGCCATTGTTGCGGCAAGCATTTGAGGACATGACATGAACGCCCAAACGGCCAAAACCAACCGCATCTCCTTTCAGGGAGAGCCCGGTGCCAATTCGGACACCGCTTGCCGTAACATGTTCCCGGGCATGGAGCCGCTGCCTTGCGCAACGTTCGAGGATGCATTCAATGCGGTTGAGACCGGAAAAGCGGACTTGGCGATGATCCCCATCGAGAACACGCTCGCCGGGCGCGTTGCTGATATCCATCACCTGTTGCCGGTGTCAAAGTTGCATATCATCGGCGAGTATTTCCTGCCGATCCATTTCCAGCTTATGGTCGTCAAAGGCGCTGCTTTGGCTGACATCAAGTCGGTGCACAGCCATGTCCATGCGCTTGGCCAATGCCGCAAGATCATTCGCAAACACCGCTGGAAAGCCATTGTCGAAGGCGACACGGCAGGGGCCGCACGTGTGGTCTCGGAAGCTGGCAACAAGTCTATGGCCGCGCTTGCGCCGCGTTTGGCCGCAGAGCTTTATGGTCTCGATATCATTGACGAAAACGTCGAAGACTCCGAAAACAACGTCACCCGTTTCGTGGTTCTATCGAAGGAAAAGCGCTGGGCGACGCGCGCGAAACCCGATGACATCATGATGACCACCTTCGTCTTCAAGGTGCGAAACGTGCCCGCCGCGCTCTACAAAGCCATGGGCGGTTTTGCCACCAACGGCGTCAACATGACCAAGCTCGAAAGCTACCAGCTCGGCGGCGAATTCACAGCGACACAATTCTTCTCCGACATCGAAGGCCACCCCGACGACAAAAACGTTGCGCTGGCGCTTGAGGAACTGGCGTTTTTCTCGACCGAAGTGCGGATTGTTGGTGTGTATCCGCAGACGTTGAGCCGGTAGGGCATTACAGCCCGGCAACTTTCCGCAATTCCGCATTGATGCGCGACTGCCAGCCCTTGCCTGTTGACTTGAACTTTTCCAGCACATCCTGATCAAGCCGGATCGAAACCAGCTTGCGTGGATGTTCAACAGGCGGTCGCCCGCGGGCGCGGCGCAGG
>JANPGC010000108.1:0-5939 GCA_031423755.1 Phyllobacteriaceae bacterium
TTCAAACTTGGCGAAATTGTCGATGAACATGCCTGACAGTTTGCGTGCCTGCCGGTCGTAAGCTGCCCTGTCGGCCCAGGTCGAGCGCGGATCTAGGATGGACGGATCAACACCTTCCACCGCCACTGGAACCTGAAACCCAAAGTTTGGATCGGTGCGGAATTCGGCTTTCTTGAGCGAGCCATCGAGCGCTGCGCTGAGGAGCGCGCGCGTCGCCTTGATCGGCATGCGCTTGCCAACGCCGTAAGCGCCGCCGGTCCAGCCGGTGTTGACCAGCCAGCAATCGGCGTTGTGATCGGCAATCAGCCGGCGCAGAAGATTGCCGTACTCGGATGGATGGCGCGGCATGAACGGCGCGCCGAAACAGGTCGAGAAAGTCGCTTCCGGCTCGGACACGCCCTTTTCGGTGCCCGCCACCTTGGCGGTGTAGCCGGAGAGGAAGTGGTACATCGCCTGCGCCGGGGTCAGCTTGGCCACCGGCGGCAGGATGCCGAACGCATCGGCGGTCAGCATGATGATGTTCTTCGGATGGTTGGCGATGCCGGTCGCGCTTGCGTTCGGGATGAAATGCAGCGGGTAGGCGCAGCGCGTGTTTTCCGTTAGTGAACCGTCGTTGAAATCGGGAACGCGGTGCTCGTCGAGAACCACATTTTCCAACACCGTGCCGAAGCGCTGCGTGGTCGCATGGATCTCCGGCTCCGCTTCTGCCGACAAGCGGATGGTCTTGGCGTAGCAGCCGCCTTCAAAGTTGAAGATGCCGTCCGGGCCCCAGCCATGCTCATCATCGCCTATAAGCGTGCGCGCGGGATCGGCAGACAGCGTCGTCTTTCCGGTACCGGAAAGGCCGAAGAACACGGCGGCATCGCCATCTCTGCCCTGATTGGCCGAGCAATGCATCGGCATGACGCCCTTTTGCGGCAAAATGTAATTCAGCGCCGTGAACACCGACTTCTTGATCTCGCCAGCGTAGGACGTGCCGCCGATCAGCACAATCATCCGCGTCAGGTCCACGGCGATCACAGTTTCAGTGCGCGTCCCGTGCCGCGCCGGGTCCGCCTTGAACGACGGCAGGTCAATGATGGTGAACTGCGCGGCAAAATCCTTGAGCGTGGAGCGCTCCGGGCGGATCAAGAGATTGCGGATGAACAGCGAGTGCCAGGCAAGTTCGGTGATCACCCGGGTCTTCAGGGCAAGGCTTGCGTCCGCGCCGCCAACCAGATCCTGGACGTAGAGTTCCTTGCCCCTGATGTGGGCTTGAAAATCCGCGTAAAGCCGCTCGAACGCTTCCGGGTCCATCGGCTTGTTGTTGTCCCACCAGACATGCGGCGCGGTGTTCGCATCTTTGACAATGAACTTGTCTTTGGCCGAGCGGCCCGTGTGCTGCCCGGTCAACGCCACGACAGCGCCGTGCGCGGTCAATTGCGCTTCGCCGCGCGACACCGCCCGCTCCACGAGTTCCGCTTCGGAGAGGTTATACCAAGCGGCGGCATAGCCCTTCAGACCCGATTGCGCGAGAGAGAAGCTGCTGTTGAAAATGCCCTTGTCCGCCATGACCCTGCCCGTATTTTACG
Organism: Phyllobacteriaceae bacterium; assembly: GCA_031423755.1. Taxonomy (GTDB): domain Bacteria; phylum Pseudomonadota; class Alphaproteobacteria; order Rhizobiales; family Rhizobiaceae; genus JANMEX01. The sequence goes on from JANPGC010000108.1 coordinate 1,572, forward strand.
AAGCTGCGCGCCGGGATTGGACGCGTCATCGGGAGAAGTCAGAAATGCATAATTGAATCAATCGTTTAATCGATTTAAATATTTTAAAAAACGTCTAATCGTTTTAAATCCACAGGCTGATCCTCCAATTTGGGAAATCCTCAAGACTTTGTTAAGGATAACAGCGGGGACTTGGGGTACCGAACGGCGCTTGCCTGCGCCGGGCGCAGTTGTCGCTGCTGCCTTATTTTGTGCCACATTTGTCCTGCAACGCTCTGCCGCTCCTCAATCTCGTAAAGGATCGGCGCCGATGAAGGATAGTAACGGCATGCACACAATCGCGCTCGTGGACGACGACCGCAACATTCTGACTTCCGTGTCAATCGCGCTGGAGGCGGAAGGTTACAAGGTCGAGACCTACACCGACGGTGTGTCGGCACTGGAAGGCCTGCAGGCCCGTCCGCCGAACCTTGCAATCTTTGACATCAAGATGCCGCGCATGGACGGAATGGAATTGCTGCGGCGCCTGCGCCAGAAGTCCGACCTGCCGGTGATTTTTCTCACCTCCAAGGATGAAGAGATCGACGAACTGTTCGGCCTCAAAATGGGTGCGGATGATTTCATCACCAAGCCGTTCTCGCAGCGCTTGCTGGTTGAGCGGGTCAAGGCGGTCCTGCGCCGGGCAGCCGCCCGCGAAAACGCCGCCGCAGGCATCAAGGTGCCGGGCCAAGCTTCACGCACCTTGGAGCGCGGCCAGCTGGTGCTCGACCAGGAACGCCACACCTGCACATGGGATGGCAAGCCGGTGACGCTGACCGTGACCGAGTTTCTCATTCTCCTGTCGCTTGCCCAGCGTCCGGGCGTGGTCAAAAGCCGTGACGCGCTGATGGATGCAGCCTATGATGAACAGGTCTATGTTGACGACCGCACCATCGATAGCCACATCAAGCGCTTGCGCAAGAAGTTCAAGGTGGTTGATGACGACTTTGACATGATCGAAACGCTGTACGGAGTCGGTTACCGGTTCCGCGAGGCATAAGCCGACAGGAATTCAACCGGAGCCATGGCCGTCGAGACGCAGAAGAGCACGACCCGCAACGCCAGCCGCCCCGTGCGGCTGGCGTTTCTGTCGCGCCTGTTCAAGCCTGTCCGCCGCGTGCTCGGCCATTATGTCTTCTCCTCGCTGACGCGCCGCATTCTCGTCTTGAACCTTGCCGGCCTTGCCGTGCTGGTGTCCGGCATCCTCTATCTCAACCAATTCCGCGAGGGGCTGATCGACGCGCGCGTCGAAAGCCTGATGACGCAGGGCGAAATCATTGCAGGCGCAATCGCGGCGTCTGCCACGGTTGACACAAATTCGATCACGATTGACCCGGAAAAGCTGCTGGAACTGCAGGCAGGCGAAAGCATTTCGCCGTCGTCCGATTCCATTGACGCGCTCGAATACCCGATCAATCCGGAAAAGATTGCGCCGGTGCTGCGCCGCCTGATTTCGCCAACTCGCACGCGCGCGCGGCTGTTTGACCGCGATGCCAACCTGATGCTCGATTCCCTGCATCTCTATTCCGGCGGGCAGATCCTGAAATACGATCTGCCGCCGTTAACGCAGGAGGATGAAAGCATCTGGGACAGCGCAGTCAACGCGCTTTACAAATTCTTCTCCAAAAGCGATCTGCCGATCGACAAGGAAGTGCCCGGTGCCAACGGTTCGGTATTTCCCGAAGTCATGACGGCGCTCACCGGCAGCCCGGCCACAATCGTGCGCCTGTCCGAACAGAGCGAACTGGTTGTCTCCGTCGCCATTCCCGTGCAGCGTTTCCGCGCCGTGCTTGGCGTTCTGCTCCTCTCCACACAGGGCGGCGATATCGACCGGATCGTCGAAGCTGAACGCGGCGCGATTTTCCGTGTGTTTGCCATCGCCTCCTTTGTCACCGCGCTTCTGTCGCTGCTGCTTGCCTCCACCATCGCCAATCCGCTGCGCCGTCTCGCTGCCGCCGCCGTGCGCGTGCGACACGGCGTCAAGGCGCGCGAGGAAATTCCGGATTTCTCCGACCGGCAGGACGAGATCGGCAATCTGTCCATTGCGCTGCGCGATATGACCCGCGCGCTCTACGCCCGCATGGATGCCATCGAAAGTTTTGCCGCTGATGTCAGCCACGAATTGAAAAACCCGCTCACCTCGCTGAGAAGCGCTGTCGAAACCCTGCCGCTGGCCAAGACCGAAAGTTCACAGAAGCGGCTGATGGATGTCATCCAGCATGATGTGCGGCGCCTCGACCGGCTGATCACCGATATTTCCGATGCCTCGCGGCTTGACGCTGAACTGGCGCGAGACGATGCCAAACGACTCGACGTCGGCAAACTGCTGGAAAACATCATTGGCGCCGCCAGGGATGTCCGCCGCAACAAGGGCATCGACATCACGCTCAAGGCTGAAAAGCCGGTGCAAGGCACCAAAGGCTTCTTTGTCACAGGCCATGACCTGCGGCTCGGACAAGTCATCACCAACCTGATCGAGAATGCCCGCTCATTCGTGCCTGAAACCGGCGGCAGGGTCGATATCAAGATCGACCAGACCGGCGATACTGTCCGCATTGTGGTCGAAGACAATGGACCGGGCATAAGGGCCGAAAAGGTCGATCGCATATTTGAACGTTTCTACACCGACCGTCCATCGGCAGAAGCATTCGGCCAGAACTCCGGACTTGGCCTTTCCATCTCGCGCCAGATCATCGAGGCGCATGGCGGCACGATACAGGCTGAAAACATCATTGATCCGAAGTCCGGCACTATCCTCGGTGCGCGTTTCGTCGTCGAACTGCCGGTCAACCGCAAGTCATGACACTTGAGACCATTCACGCAAGCGCAGTCCGGATTGGCGAAACCGGCATCCTGATCCTCGGTGCATCCGGTGCCGGAAAATCGTCGTTGGCGCTCGATCTGATCGACCAATGCCAGTTGCGCGGCGTACCCGCCGTGTTGATCGGTGATGACCGGATCGTGATCGCGCACAAGGGCGGGCAGGTCTTTGCCAGCCCGGTGCCGCAACTTGCAGGCCTGATTGAAGTGCGCGGGTCGGGCATTCATGCCATCGCGCATCTTGCCGAAGCGGCCATTGATCTTGCGGTGAGGCTTGTGGCGCCATCCGAGACAATACGCATGCCGGCGGAGTTGTCAGACGAAGTCGTGCCGGGCGTCCATCTGCCCCTGCTCTGCCTTCCGCAAGGTCAGCCAGCCGTGCGCGCTGTGCTGGCGCACCTTGGACACTATGGCGGATGCGAAAGGCTATTAAAATGACCTGTGAATGTGTGTGCAGTGCGAAAAATTGCTTGCCTTGGCCGCGTCTCTGAACAAGATAGCCGCCTTGCCGCAAGACGGGCGGCACGTCCATGAGGGTCATTGCCCTCAGGACGAACAAGGCACCCGGAAACCGGGGCACGACGGGAGTGAGTTTTCGATGATCGGACTCGTGCTGGTGACGCACGGACGGCTGGCGGACGAGTTCCGCAATGCGGTCGAGCATGTTGTCGGCCGCCAAGAGCATTTTGAAACTGTCTGCATCGGCCCTGACGACAATATGGAAAACCGCCGTGAAGACATTCTCGCCGCTGTTGCAAAGGCAGATGCGGGTTCGGGCGTCATTCTCCTCACCGACATGTTCGGTGGCACCCCGTCCAATCTTGCCATATCGGCGATGAAACCGGGCAAGGTCGAGGTGATCGCAGGTGTGAACTTGCCGATGCTGATCAAATTGTCGAAAGTCCGCATGTCCGGAGAAATGCCTGCCGCGCTCAAGGAGGCGCAGGAAGCGGGCCGCAAGTACATCAATGTCGCCAGCCAACTCCTTTCCGGCAAATAACAGGGCCATTCATGAGCGGGGAATTGATGCTGGTTCGCGAGTTTGAAATCGTCAACAAACGCGGCCTCCATGCCCGTGCCTCGGCAAAATTTGTAACCACCGTTTCCTCGTTTGATGCGCAAGTGCATGTTGAAAAGGATGGCATGAAAGTCGGTGGCGATTCCATCATGGGCCTGATGATGCTCGCCGCCTCTCCCGGCTGCTGCATCACCGTCTCCGCCTCAGGCACTGAGGCGCAAGCTGTGCTTGACGCGCTGGAAGCGATGATCGCCGACAAGTTTGGCGAGGGGGAGTGATCAAACTGTCCCTCCACCCGCCCGCGCCAACCTGTTGAAATTCCTCAACCCGCAGCAATCTTCAGCCGGACTTATCCACCTCTCAAAAACCTACCGCATAATCCTCATGCTCTTTGCAAAGGGACACGGTGTCATGATCCGGGTCGTCGTGGCAAAGGCCGGTGCTTTGGTGGCGGGGGGTCGGATTCCTGTCGCGGGTGATGAGCCCTGAAAACAAAGGCGCCAGATGCTGGA
>JANPGC010000109.1:0-1849 GCA_031423755.1 Phyllobacteriaceae bacterium
GCCGCCGTTCAGAAATAAGGCGCATCAGGATTCGCTATGGGCGGGCCTGCAATCCGGCTCGCTGCAAGTGGTGGCAACCGATCATTGCGCCTTCACGACAACGCAAAAACGTTTTGGTGTCGGTGATTTTACCAAGATTCCGAATGGCACTGGCGGCCTTGAAGACCGTATGCCGGTGCTCTGGACCAAGGGCGTCAACACGGGCCGTTTGACGATGAACGAGTTCGTCGCCGTCACCTCCACCAATATCGCCAAAATCCTCAACATGTATCCTAAGAAGGGCGCGATTGTGGAAGGCGCGGATGCGGATATTGTGGTGTGGGACCCATCGAGGAAGAAGACGATTTCGGCGAAGAGCCAGCAGTCGGTGATTGACTACAATGTGTTCGAAGGCATGGAACTGACCGGCCTGCCGCGCTTCGTGCTGACACGCGGGCATTTGTCGATCCACGACGGCAAGGTCGATGTGCAACCCGGGCACGGCGAGTTTGTCGCACGCGAGCCAAAGGGCGCGGTCAACGTGGCGCTGTCGAAGTGGAAGGAAGTCGTCGCGCCAAGGAAGGTTGAGCGGACGGGCATTCCGGCGAGTGGGGTTTGAGGGGTGAACTCCCCTCCCCCTTGAGGGGAGGGGCCGGGGGTGGGGGCGAGCGCAGCAAATGTCACCAGGAATAGTGTCCAGATCGTCCATCACAAAAGCGCGTCGCCTACGCAATGAGATGTCAGAAGGAGAAAAGCACCTTTGGAACCAGTTGCGGAGACTTCGAACCTCGCACGGAATTCACGTTCGAAGGCAGGTGGCGATTGGACCCTACGTGGCCGACTTTGCAATACATGCCGCCAGATTGGTCATAGAGGTTGATGGACCTATGCATAACGTCGAGACGCAGCGTGAAAAAGACGTTGTGCGGGATGAATGGCTCAAGCAAGCCGGATATCGGGTTATCCGCTTCCGGACAGACGACGTGATGAACGCTTGGTCCGATTGCGTAGAACGAATTTTGAAGGAAGTAGAGGTCGCAAATTGAATCGGACCATTGAGGCGCTCGCCCCCACCCCCGGCCCCTCCCCTCAAGGGGGAGGGGGGAAGACGGCTCAAGTCATCTCCGCCCGCGACCTCTCGCTCACCTTCACCACCAACGACGGCCCGGTGCATGCGCTGTCGAACATCACTCTCGACATCAACGAGGGCGAATTTGTCTCGCTGATCGGCCCGTCCGGCTGCGGCAAGACCACGCTTTTGCGGGTGATCGCCGATCTGGAGCAGCCGACCGGCGGTTCACTATCGGTCAATGGCATGACACCGGATGAAGCCCGCCAGAAGCGCGCGTATGGCTATGTGTTCCAACAGGCGGCGCTGTTTCCTTGGCGCACAATCGCGGCCAATGTTGCCTTGCCGCTGGAAGTCATGGGGTTGGACAGGGCCGAAGTCGCCCGCCGCGTCAGCGAAAACATCGCGCTGGTCAATCTTGCCGGATTCGAGAAAAAATACCCGTGGCAGCTGTCCGGCGGCATGCAGCAGCGGGCGTCGATTGCCCGTGCGCTTTCCGTTGAGCCCGCCATGCTGCTCATGGACGAGCCCTTCGGCGCACTGGATGAAATCGTCCGCGATCATCTGAATGTGCAGCTATTGAAGCTTTGGGCCAAGACGAAAAAGACAATCGTTTTCGTCACGCACTCCATTCCGGAAGCCGTGTATCTGTCGACCAAGATCGTCGTGATGAGCCCGCGGCCGGGGAAAATCCACGAGATCATTGATTGCGATCTCGGGGCAGAACGCCCGCTGGAAATCCGAGAAACGCCGGAGTTTCTGAGAATCGCCCAGCAGGTGCGGGATGGGCTCCGGGCGGGG
>JANPGC010000110.1:0-13116 GCA_031423755.1 Phyllobacteriaceae bacterium
GCAAGTTTCAACAGTTTGCGGCTGATCGTTGGCTCATGCTCAAACACATCAAGGCCGGCACCGGCAAGCTTGCCATCCGCCACCAATTTGACGAGGGCCTCTTCGTCAATGATGCCGCCGCGGGCGGTGTTGACGATGTAGGCCGAGGGCTGCATCAGCGCCAGACGCCGCGACGACAACAGATGGAATGTGGCGGGCGTCGACGGACAGTTGACCGAGATAATGTCCATGCGGGCGAGCATCTGGTCGAGGCTTTCCCAATAGCTCGCCTCAAGCTCGCCTTCGGTTTTCTCGTCGATGCGGTGGCGGTTGTGATAGTGGATCGACAGGCCGAAAGCCTTGGCGCGTCGGGCAACCGACGCTCCGATGCGACCCATGCCGACAATGCCGAGCCGCTTGCCGCGCAAGCGGTGGCCAAGCATCCATGTCGGCGACCAGCCCGCCCATTTGCCGCCGCCGCGCAAGACGTTCGCACCCTCGGTCAGGCGGCGCGGCACTGCCAATATCAGCGCCATCGTCATGTCGGCAGTGTCCTCGTTGAGGACGTTTGGTGTGTTGGTGACTGTGATGCCGCGCTTGTGTGCGGCCTCGACATCGATGTTATCGACGCCGTTACCAAAATTGGCGATAAGCTTCAGGTCCGGCCCGGCTTTGGCGATGAGTTCTGCGGTGATCTTGTCAGTGACTGTCGGCACAAGCACTTCGGCTTTTTGCATCGCCGCTTCCAGCGCATCAGTATCCATCACCGTGTCATCCGCGTTCAGGCGCACATCAAACAGCTCGGCCATCCGGGTTTCAACCGGGTCCGGCAATTTGCGTGTGATGACCACCAGCGGCCGTTTGCGTGACGTCATTTTTGTCCCTTTTTAGCGAACCCGTTGAGACCTCCTTAACCAAAACAGGCGAAGGTTCAAATCAGGGTTCGGTGACCTTCTCCTAACAAGAGCCGCAGCCGAACTCAAAGAAAAACGCCGGGTTGGGTTTTTCAGTATTTGTGCCGCGTTTGCGTTTCGAGGGATTGCCATGTTCAGAGTCCAGTCGCTCCTCAGTGCAGCTATTGCCTGCGCGCTTCTTGCCGCCCTTTCGGGCGTAAATTCAGCATCCGCAGGCGAGGCACAGGCGGCAATCATGGGGCCAAGCGGCCTGCCATTGCCGCGCTTCGTCTCGCTGAAATCCAACCGTATCAATCTGCGCGTCGGACCCGGTCGCGACTATGCGGTCCAGTGGCTTTACGTGAAACCTGGTCTGCCAGTCGAAATTGTTCAGGAATATGACAACTGGCGGCGCATCCGCGATTCGGACGGCACCGAAGGCTGGGTGCTGCAGACACTGCTGTCCGGGAAACGCGCGGGACTCGCCGCTCCTTGGGGCAAAGATGGCGGGGCAGAGCCGGTGCCGCTGTTCGCCCGTGCGGAAGAGAGTGCGTCTTTGGCGGCAAAGCTCGAACCCGGCGTGCTCGGCAAGGTCACGGCATGCGACGGCAACTGGTGCAAGTTCGAGGCCTCAGGCTACGACGGCTTCGTGCGCCAGACTGACATTTGGGGAGCCTATCCGGGCGAGCAGTTCGACGAGTAAGACGAGGACGTTTCAAACCGAATAGCGGTAACGCCCTGTAATCTCAAACGCTGTCAGCATATCCTCCATGTGCGCACCGCCGCCGATGTTGTGGATCACCAGCGGCCTTGAATTGTCGTCGCTCATCTGGTCCGCCACCAACGCGATGTGCGGCAGATGGCCCGGCAGCATCACCGTGACGATATCACCCGGTAGATAGGCGCCCGGATCATCCGGCACGGGTTTGGCTGCACCCTTGCGTTTGAAGAACGTCTGCAGGTTCGGAACCCGCCGGTGGTCAATGTTGGAGTCAGTCCGCTTCAGACCCCACATTTTCGGATAGGCGCCAAATGCTGACTTCATATCGGCGTTGACCAGCTTTTGCAGATCAACACCCATGGCATCGCGATAGGCGCGGATGATCACGTCTGTGCACACGCCAGCCTCGCGCGGCACGTCGCCGCCGGGAAAGGCAATCCGGCGATAGCTTGGATCATAGGAAACTGTGACGCCGATCTGTGTTTTGGCAGCATCAATGAGCTTTTGCGCCCACGGCCCGGCGGCGGCGCGCGCCGCGCATGGCAAGGCCAGCGAAACGGAAAACCCGAGAACGGCGCGGCGTGTGACCATGCGTCAGAATAACGGACGCATTGTGACAAAATTCCGGCGCGAATTCAGGCCGTCTTGCGGCGCAGCCGCACGATCACATCTACGTGGGTGATCTCGTAGCCATCCGGAGCAACCGGAAGGCCGCCGACTGACACCTGGCCTTCGGGGATATCGATGACTGTGTTGTCGCCCTCGACGAGGAAATGGTGGTGATTGGAGACATTGGTGTCGAAGAACGTCTTGGTGCCGTCCATCGACAACGGGCGCAAAAGGCCAGCTTGCGTGAACTGGTGCAGATTGTTGTAGACCGTGGCCAACGACACTGGCACCGATGCCTGCAAGGCTTCAAAATGCAAGTCCTCAGCCGTGAAGTGACGGTCGCCGTGGCGGAAAATCATGTTGGCCAAGTCACAGCGTTGCCGAGTCGGCCGCAAGCCGACCTTGCGCAGACGGTCTTCAATCGACAATGGCATTCCAGCAAACACGTTTGGCAGCCTTTCGTCAGGGGTCCGGCAATTAGGCGTCAGACACAAAATCATATACAGGGCGCATGAAAGCAGCGCAACAAGGCGGAAAGCGGCTTGTTGACGCGGATTGTCAAGTTTTCGGGTAAAATTCCTACGCACTGCCGGGATGTAAAGCCCAACGCCACTGTTTCCCAAGCCGTTTTCGTATGATAGTGCAAAACCAGATTTGCCTTAGGGGCAACGCAACACAGGGTTTGGACATGGCTGAGCAGAAATCTAGCTACGGATACGAGGAACTGCTTTCTTGTGCGCGCGGCGAGATGTTCGGGCAAGGCAACGCTCAACTGCCGTCGCCGCCGATGCTGATGTTTGACCGTATCACCGAGATTTCCGAAGCCGGCGGCGCGCATGACAAGGGCTACATTCGTGCCGAATTCGACATCAGGCCGGACCTGTGGTTCTTCCCTTGCCACTTTATAGGCAACCCGATCATGCCCGGGTGCCTTGGCTTGGATGCGATGTGGCAATTGACCGGCTTCTACCTTGGCTGGCTCGGCGAGTCCGGCTACGGCATGGCGCTGTCGACTGGTGAAGTGAAATTCAAGGGCATGGTCACGCCAAAGACCAAAATTGTCGAATACGGCATAGACTTCAAGCGCGTGATGCGCGGCCGTCTTGTGCTCGGCATTGCCGACGGTTGGGTGAAGGCTGACGGCGAACAGATTTACACAGCTTCCGACCTCAAGGTCGGCCTTTCCAAAGTCAGTTCCGCAGCGTCTTGAACCATGGGCACGCAATGGCTGAAAACATGACCAGAACCACAGGGAACGTTAGATGAGACGGGTTGTCGTGACGGGCATGGGGATTGTGTCCTCCATCGGAAACAACACGCAGGAAGTGCTTGCGTCCCTGCGCGAGGCGAAGTCTGGCATCACTGCCGCCGAAGATTACACAAGGCTCGGCTTCCGCTGTCAGGTGCATGGCGCGCCACAGCTTGATCCGGAGACCATGGTTGACCGTCGCGCGATGCGCTTCCATGGCCGAGGGACGGCCTGGAATCATGTCGCGATGGATCAGGCGATCCTGGATGCAGGGCTTGAAGACAGCGAAGTTTCCAACGAGCGCACAGGCATCATCATGGGTTCGGGCGGACCTTCCACACGCACGATTGTCGAGTCCGCCGACATCACCCGCGAAAAGGGCCCCAAGCGGGTGGGGCCGTTTGCAGTGCCAAAAGCCATGTCCTCGACCGCGTCGGCCACCCTTGCCACCAATTTCAAGATCAAGGGCGTGAACTACTCGATCTCATCCGCCTGCGCGACCTCCAACCATTGCATCGGCAACGCCTACGAGCTGATCCAGTGGGGCAAGCAAGACCGGGTGTTCGCCGGCGGTTGCGAGGATCTCGACTGGACGCTGTCGGTGCTGTTTGACGCGATGGGCGCGATGTCGTCGAACTTCAACGACACGCCGCAAGTTGCCTCACGCGCCTATGACAAAAACCGCGACGGCTTTGTAATCGCCGGCGGCGCAGGCGTGCTTGTGCTCGAAGAACTGGAGACGGCCAAGGCGCGCGGTGCCAAGATTTACGGCGAAATTACCGGCTATGGCGCAACGTCCGATGGCTACGACATGGTTGCCCCGTCAGGCGAGGGCGCGGCGCGCTGCATGCGCCAGGCGATGGCGACTGTTAAGGGGACAGTCGGCTACATCAATCCGCATGCAACCTCGACCCCTGTCGGCGACCGGCAGGAAATTGCCGCCATCCGCGAAGTGTTTGGCGCAAATGTCCCGCCGATTGCCGCAACGAAGTCGCTCACCGGCCATTCACTTGGTGCCACCGGCGTTCAGGAGGCGATTTACTCGCTGCTGATGATGAACAACGGCTTCATTTGCGAGAGCGCGCATATAGACGAGATCGACCCGGACTTCGCCGATCTGCCGATTGTGCGCAAGCGCATGGACGATGTGAAACTTGACACGGTCCTGTCCAATTCCTTCGGGTTTGGCGGCACCAATGCGACGCTGGTTTTCCAGCGCCTTGACCGCTGAGGAATGAAAGAATGACCGGAATAATGGCGGGCAAGCGCGGCCTCATCATGGGTGTCGCCAACGGCCACTCGATTGCCTGGGGCATTGCAAGGGAACTGGCCAAAGAAGGCGCGGAACTTGCCTTTACCTATCAGGGCGATGCTTTCGGCAAACGGGTTGCTCCGCTGGCGGCGGAAGCCGGGTCGGACTTTCTTCTGGACTGCGATGTCGAGGACATAGCCTCAGTCGACGCTGCGTTTGCTGCCATTGAGAAGCGCTGGGGCCGGTTGGATTTTGTTGTTCACGCCATCGGCTTTTCTGACAAGAATGAACTCAAGGGCCGCTATGTCGATTCGACGACCCGCGAGAATTTCACGCGGACCATGGTGATCTCGGCCTATTCCTTCACCGAAGTGGCGCAGCGCGCAGGCAGACTGATGTCGGCAGGCGGCTCCATGCTGACGCTAACCTACGGCGGTTCGGTGCGCGTCATGCCCAACTACAATGTGATGGGTGTCGCCAAGGCGGCGCTGGAAGCGTCCGTTCGTTATCTCGCCGCTGATTTTGGACCCGACGGCATCCGCGTGAATGCGATATCGGCAGGCCCGGTGCGCACCTTGGCGGGCGCGGGCATTTCCGATGCGCGGGCGATGCTCAACTATCAGGCCCGCAACGCGCCGCTGCGACGCACGGTGTCGATTGAGGACGTTGGCAAGTCGGCGCTTTATCTGCTGTCTGATCTTTCCAGCGGCGTGACCGGCGACATTCATTATGTCGATTCCGGCTATTCCAACATGTCCATGCCAACGCTTGATGAGTTGAAGCGGCTCGACAGCTAACGCTTCGCTAACCACGAACTGTAAATCGGCATTGAATGCCACGCGTTCCCCGGCGCTGTCAGGACTGGTTAATGGTTTGTCGTCATGGTTCCCTGACGAGATTTGTGGACGGGGAATCCATGTATTCGGGACTGACGAACAAGCAGCGGGTTTTGAGCATTGCCGCGAGCGCCTTTGGCGGAGGCATGCTCGGGCTTTGGGCGCTGAAGCTCGCGACCGCTGCCGCGTCTGTCGATCAACTGCCCGTATCCACCACGGCCGGCATCATTGCAGGGCTTTCGGCACTTGCCGCCAGCGGCGCGGCGCTCGCCTTTTTCTCCGGCATTGACGAAAACGTCGAGCGCTCGCAAAAATCTGCGATGATTGACCCACTCACCGAGCTTTTCTCAAAGTCCGGCATTGTTGATCTCGTCGAAAAACAGCTTTCGGCGCAAAGCCGGACAGACCGGCGCTCTTTCCTGGTCGATGTTGAAATCGACCGGTTCAAGGATTTCAACGACATTCATGGCTACAATGCCGGCGACGAACTCATACGGCAGATCGGCTCCAGGCTTGAGAAACTGGTCGGCACCATTGGTCAGGTCGGCCGGTTTGGAGGCGGCGAGTTTGGACTCATCTTGCAGACAACTGACAATCCCGAAGAGATCGAAGCGGTCTCGGAACATCTGATCGACATGCTTTCCGGCACTTACAAGGTTGATGGCATCGTCGCGGCGATGACGTGCAGTCTCGGCATTGTCGAGATCAAATCCGGCGCCAGTGTTGCCGATACGGTGCGCGGCGCGCACATGGCGCTCAAACAGACGCGGATGAGCGGGCGCGGATGCTGGACACTCTACTCCGATGAGATGAATGTGCGGGAAGAATACCGCCACTGGATCGAAGTGGAAATGCGCAGCGCGCTCAAGCGCAACGAGTTCCACCTCTACTATCAACCGCAATTCAACATCACCGACGGCACAATCCGCGGCTTTGAGGCGCTGATCCGCTGGAAGCATCCAACCCGCGGTTATATTCCGCCGCTCGACTTCATCAAGATCGCCGAGGAAACCGGTTACATCAACGTGCTTGGCCGCTGGGCAATCATGCAGGCCTGCCGTGATGCGCTTGACTTTCCAAATGACGTGCCGATTGCTGTCAACATTTCCCCGATGCAATTCCTGACCGGCGACATTATCAAGATCGTCAAAGATTCGCTCGCCAAGACCGGCCTTCCTCCGCACCGGCTTGAACTGGAAGTGACGGAATCGACGCTTATCGAAGATCGCACGCGCGCTGCGGAAGTGTTTGATAAACTTGCGCAATTGGGCGTCCAGATCGCTATTGACGACTTTGGCACTGGTTACTCCAATCTGGGCTACTTGGCGGACCTTCCATTCAAGAAGCTGAAAATCGACAAGACATTCATCGACAGGATTGAGCGCGACATGCACATGGCGCAGATCGTATCCGCGATCATTGCGTTGGCGCGCGCGCTTGGCGCCACGGCTGTCGCCGAAGGTGTTGAATCGCACAATCAGGAAGTGTTGCTGAGGGCGGCGGGCTGCACAGTCATCCAAGGCTTCCTGTTCGGCAAGCCGCAGCCAAAGCACATTGCCGTCAAGACGGCCAATCTCGACTTTTCAGAGCGGGATTCGGCAACGAGCGCAAAGCCAAGCTTTGCGCGGGTTGCATAAAAGGCGAACTTTCTCAAATCGCATCAGTTAAGACATCTTCGCTAGCATCAGTACCTTAGGAGTCTATGCAATGGTGGTGCGGTTGACCAGCGAACGAAGCAATCTGTTCAAAGCGGCGACAATTCTGTCTTCAGCTTTCGGCGGCGGCTTGCTTGGTGTCTGGGCATTTGCAATGGGCCATGCGGCCAATTCGCCGGGCGCGTTAGCAGGTAACATCGCTATCGGCGGACTGTCCGCTCTTGCCGCGTCGGGCTGCGCGCTCGCCTTCTTTCAGGGCATTGATGCCCACGCTTCCGCCATGCGGACCGCTTCTGCCACAGACTCCCTAACCGGCATCGCCTCGCGGCGTCAGTTCCTTGCCGATCTCGACAAGGCCGCTATCGAGCGCAAGGGCAAAACCACCTATTTCGTCGACATAGAGATTGACCGGTTCAAGCAGCTCAACGAGGCAATGGGTTTTCGCACCGGCGACCAACTGATCAAGGACTGCGCGGCGCGCATCAAGGAAGCGCTGCCTGAAAACACTCTGTTCGGCAGGCTCGGCGCATGCGAGTTCGGTGTCGTGATCCATGACGAAGACGCACTTCCGGCGCTTGAGATTCTGCTCGATTCCCTGATCGCCAAAGTGTGCGAACCCTACATGATTGAAGACAGACGCGTGATCGTGTCGGTGTCGGCAGGTGTTGTTGAATTTGGCATGGAGCATCTGGAACAGGCCATTGTGCTCAAGCGGTCCAATCTTGCGCTGCATCGCTCTCGTGTGCGCGGACGAAAGCAATGGACGATGTTCGAGCCGGAACTAGGGCGCGTTGCCGACCATCGCCGCTGGCTGGAAGCCGAAATGCAATCCGCGCTCGACCGCAAGGATTTCGAGCTTCACTACCAGCCGCAACTGGATCTGAGATCCGGACTGATTGTCGGCTACGAGGCCCTCGTGCGCTGGCGGCATCCTGTCAAAGGGCTGATTGCGCCGGCGGAATTCATTCCGGTGGCCGAAGAGACGGGGCTCATTGCGCCGCTTGGCGATTGGGTGCTGCGGCAGGCTTGCGCTGATGCGCTGCATTTGCCCGCCGATACCTTTGTCGCGGTCAACCTTTCTCCGGCGCAGTTCCTGCTCTCCGACATGGTGGCGACGGTGCGCCAGGCGCTCTCTGACACAGGGCTTCCGCCCAAACGGCTGGAGCTTGAGATCACCGAAAGCCTGCTGATGGAGGACCGCGAAAAGACGGCGCTGATCCTCGGCGAGCTTGCCCGAATGGGCGTGTCCGTCGCGGTTGATGATTTCGGCACCGGCTATTCCAACCTCACCTATCTTGCCGATCTGCCGTTCCAGAAACTCAAGATCGACCGGTCCTTTGTCAACCGGCTTGAAAAGGAAGGCAACACTGGAGCCATCATCTCGACCATCGTCGGCCTGTCGCGGGCGCTTGGCGTGCACACGACTGCCGAAGGTGTCGAGAACGCCAATCAGGCGAGCATGCTGAAAGCTGCGGGCTGTGACGTTGGACAAGGCTATTACTATGGACGCCCTGTTCCGATCTCGTCACGTGCGATCAACGAAGAGCGCGTGGCGGCAAACCGGGCGGCATGAGTCAGCGCCGCGCGCGCTTCAAACCCAAAATCAGTCCGCCGATAACGCCCGCAAGGATACCCGCAAGCATCCACCCGACAACCACAAAGCCGGACTTTCCTTCAAATCCGGACGTGGCGGCAACTTCGGTATAGGCCAGCCCGCCAAGCAGACCCAGCCCGCCACCGGCGATGCCGCCAAGAAGCAGGCCAGCGAGGCCAAATGCGATAATGCGACCGGTTGACACAGAGCAAGAATGACGACGGTCCCGCCATCCGTCAACCCTGGACAAGAGCCCGATTGGGCAGACCCGATGCCTTCAATTCCAGCGCGCGCTCACTCTTCAACGCCGACGATAAACAACACCGTATAATCCTGCTTGGCGCAATTTTCGACCGGCGGCATGTGCGCGCCGGGCTGGACGGGAAAGCTGCTCTGCTGCACGGCGGCAGGTGAGCAGGACTTGCTGTCAGCCACCGGTGTGTAGCGCGCCGAGCGGCAGCGCAAATGCGTGACATCGAAGACTGTCGCGCCATCGGCCAGTTCCCAGCGCTGCGAGCCGTCGGCTTGCTTCGGGAATACGGTCAAGACCGTCTCGACGACGCGGTGGCCCGTGACAAGATACCGGCCCGGCGGGACCGGAAATTCCGGCGCCTCCATGATGCGCCCGTTCTCCTCCAGCCACCAGTCGCTGCCATTGAAGGTCCATTGCGCAGGGGCAACGCCGCCGTGCGCTGCCAACTTGTCATAATCCCCAACCGGCACCCCGCGCGGCCCCGGATCAACGCGCCAGAGCCCCCATGATTGCGCATTGTCGCCGCTGTTTGCGCCGGGCTCGGCAAGGGCGGCGAGATATTGGGTGGGGATGGATTTGAACTTGGGTTGGGCAAGTGCGGCTGTCTGGCTCGCCAACAGCAGCGCCGCTGAAATGACGATTCCGCACAGTGGCAAACGGATTTTGAAAGTTGATGTCATGACCCTACTCCGCCTTGGGCGACGCTTTCCAGCCGTCGAGCGTGGCTTGAAGCATTCAAATTGCCTGTCAAGTCAATACATTGCCTGTTTGCGCGCAAAGGCAAGCCTGTTGGCGAAGACTTCCGCCGGGCATCGCTGCCCGACAGATCAATGAGCGTGCCAAATGGTGAACCGGGTTGCGGCTGCCAATTGCTGGCCGTGCGCCTTGATCAACCCACGCAGCGTTTGCAGCATTGACGACGTTTCGTGGGCTCTGGCGGATACCGTAGCCGGGACGTGCGTATCGTATGCGACTTTCTGCGTCCAATCCCTGTATATCTTGCCTTGGCTGAGGGATGTGATCGTTAGCGGGGTGGTCATTTTGGTATCTCCTTCGCGTTACCGCCATGTTGGCGTCTGACAAGGAGAATGCGCCAGCACGCGGCTTTCGGTCCTTAAAGCGGTGATTAAATATTCTAAAATCTTGCAAAATCGGAACGATGGAGGTCAGCCTTCCTGCAACCCCGCCAGCCGCAACCCGTCAAGCACAGCTGCCATCCGATCTGGAAACTTCGCCGGCTGTCCGGCCTTGATGCGGGCAATGGAAATATCTGGCGCCAGCCGTTGCAGTTCGGTGAGAAAGTGTCTGGCCTCGCCGATACGGCCAAGATGAGCACTGGCAGATGCCAGCATCCAGTAAGTCGCATCGAAATTCGTGTTGAGAGCCAACGCGCGGGAGGCCCAGTCCAGCGCAGCCGCGTAGCTGCCGAGAATAATGTGGCAATGAGCCGTGCCGCAGAGCCAGATATGGGCAAAGGCATCAAGCGGGCTCAGACTGTTGGCACGCCGGAAATAGGCAAGCGCCTCGTCGGTGCTGCCGCAATGAAGCGACGCCACACCTGCCGCCGTCACGATCATCAGATTATTCGGATTGGCCTCGACCGCCGCTCGGACCACAGCCATGCCCCAGTCATATTCGCGGCAGGCCTGAACGAGGGCCATGCCGCAATGGACCATAACCTGCGGGTTGCCCGCCGCGTGTTCGAGGCCACGGCGGGAAAGTTCCAGACACTCCAACCGGTCATCAGCGCCGATTGACGGCCAGCCCATCGTAATCCGGTGCTCCAGCGTCCATGCGGCATTTGCCAGCAGTACCGCGTCGTTGGGCTCAAGCACTAGCGCACTTGTCAAAAGCCGGTGCGCCTCGGCATTGTCGCTTTCGGATTCGGAGAGGATTTTGGCCAACGCCTGCAGATAGATATCATAGGCAGCCACGCTTTGGGGCCGCTCACGCCTCGCGCGTTCAGTTTCCGCGACCCTGATCTTGGGTTCGATGACACTTGCCACGCTTTCTGTGATCCGGTCCTGAAATTCAAATATGTCTGCATTGGTCCCATCAAAATTCCGCGACCAAAGCTGCAGTCCGGAAGCGTCTTCGACCAACTGCGCGCCAATCCGCAGCCTGTCTCCCGCCCTTCGCACGCTGCCCGTGAGCACATAGCGCGCACCGTGTTCGACCGCCATTGCATCGGCATCCGCATGTTTCAGATTACGGACAACCACAAATGATCTGAAGCAGCTCAGCGCGGTTATAATATCCTCGACAATACCGCCTGCGAAATAGTCCTGCTCAGCGTCCCCGCTCAGATTCTGAAACGGCAGCACAGCAAGCGATGGGAGAACTGACTCCGAATGTGGCGACGTCGAATCTGCGGCTCCTATAGTAAGCCTATACCCCTCGCGCGGCACGGTTGCGATCCAATCGCGCCCCTCGGGGTCCGATCCCATGGCCTTGCGCAACGCCGCGACTTGCACAGTGAGATTGCCTTCCTCGACAATCTGGCCCGGCCAGACCCGTTCCATCAGGTCCCTCTTGCTGACAAGCTGACCCTTTGCTTCGGCCAGAGCCTGGAGCAGGGCTAGCGCGCGATGGCCAAGCTGCACTTGCACGCCATCACGCAGAAGCCTGTCATTGTCAGGCTCCAGCCGGAATGGTCCGAAAAGGACTGCAGAATTGCCCATGACGGGACAATACCCGGCTCTTGACATCGGGTCAGCAGAAATTTGCAAGCTTTATTTGCGCTGCGGTCAGGCTCACTTTACCGCCCAAAGCACCTTGTAATAAGCATTGCGCGCCAGTTCCCCCGACTTGTAAAACCCCGCTTCCAGTGTCGCCTCGTACGGCAGATTGCGATTAGCCACGAGGTAGAGCTTGCCGCCTTTGTGCAGGGCGTTGTGGGCATTGCGAATGATGGCGTTGCCGATGGCCGGGTCTGCGGCGCGGCCTTGGTGGAAGGGCGGGTTCATGACGATCGTGTCATAATCGCCGTAGGCCTTCTCGGCGATGAGGTCCTGCCAGTGGAAGGTTACGGCCATATTGGGTGCGAGACCTGCCAAATTGGCCTTGGCCGCTTCGAGCGCGGCGTGGTCGGCTTCGTAGAGCGCGATGGATTTGATAGCCGGACAAGCGGCGGCAACTTCGACCGAGAGATAGCCCCAGCCAGCGCAGAAATCGGCAATGCGGCCCTTCATGTCGCGCGGCAGGTTCTCCATCAGGAAGGCCGAGCCGGGGTCGATGTGGTCGGACGAGAACATGCCGGGCGCTGTTTCGTAGCGCTCGTCGACCAGTGCAAGCGCAGTTTCGTCGAACCGCGCGGTGCCAATGTTGCTGAACCAGTAGGCCTTGGCGTGGTGCTTGGACAGGCTGCCGACCAGTTCGGCAAGAGTTCCGACATCCTTGGCAGCGGTGGCGATGCCGTCGTTTTTTGAGCCGGCAACAATAATCATGCCGCCCGGCTTGACGCGATCCATTGTCTGATTAATGAACGCGCGGGTTTGTCCGCGATGGCGCGAAACGAGGACCAATGCACCGTCGAATGTGTCGTCAGGCAGGGTGGCCGTGACGGCAAAACCGGCGCCGTTCAAGGCGTTGAAGTCGGGGCGCATGCCTTGGACGGCGATGATTTGGGATTTTGCGAGATCGATGTCCTGCGGCGGCACGGATGCGTTGAGGAAAAGCCAGCGCGCAGCCTCGCCGCCGGTTTCAACGTCACCGGTTGCGAGAGGCAGAAAAAGGGTTTTGATCGCGCCGTCGTCCATTTATTGAACTGCCATAAATCTGGAACTGCGAAGTTTGCGGTTGCCTGTCTTCTCCCCCGCGTCTCCCGCGGGGAGAAGGTTCCCACAGGCGGATGATGGGGGATCCAGCGCATTTTGGCTATCGTTTGCAGCGTGCAGGGTGGCGACGTCTGGCAATGATTGCAGCTTGTAGCGAACCGGCAAGTGCGGAGCCAGATATCCGCTAAAAATTTCGGCGCGCTCCCCTCATCTGCCTGTCGGCGGCTTCTCCCCCAGGGAGACAATGGGAGAAGACGGGAGACCGCGCAGTTTTGGGGGGCTTTTTAATAGCCCCCGGC
>JANPGC010000111.1:0-19726 GCA_031423755.1 Phyllobacteriaceae bacterium
CGAGGGCTGTCGACAATGCGTCCACCATGTGTTGTAGTCTTCCATCCACGCGGCGATTTTTGATCGCGCCTAATCAAGGCTGAAGAACAGCGTCTCATTGAGCAGTTCATCGCGCATCTTGCCATTGAAGCTTTCGACATAACCATGCTGCATAGGTTTGCCGGAGGCGATGTAGTGCCAGTCAATCTTGTGATCCTTGCACCAGGCGAAGATGGCGTTGGACGTCAACTCTGTCCCATTGTCGCTGACAATCATGCCGGGCTTTCCCCTGCGTTGAATGATGGCGGTGAGCTCGCGGCAACTCTCTTGCCTGAGATCGAGGTGTCGGGGATGGCGCCCAGGCATTCGTGGGTGACATCATCCGTGATGTTCAAGACCCGGAACCTTCGGCCATTGGCCATCTGGTCATGCACGAAGTCGAGTGACCACCTTGCATTCGGCCTGGCTTCAACAAGAATGGGTGCACGCACGCCAAAGGCACGTTGGCGCCCCTTCCGCTTGCGCACACACAAGCCTTCCTCGCAGTACAGCCGGTAGATCCGGTTGATGCCTGAGGCTTCGCCCTCCCGTCTGAGCATGATGAACAGTCTCCTGTATCCAAACCTTCGGCGCTCATTGGCAAGCTCGCGCAGCCGTGTGCGCAAAGCTGTCTCCGGCGGCCGCGTGCAGCGGTAGCGCACCATCAGGCGATCCGCCTTGATCAGTTCGCAGGCCCGGGCTCGCTCATCTGGAACCCGTCTCTCAGACAGGCGACAGCTTCACGTTTGGCGGTGGGCCCTACCATTTTTTTGACAGAAGTTCCTTCAGCGCCGCGTTGTCCAGCATGCTGTCGGCCAGCAACCGCTTCAGCTTGCCGTTCTCGTCCTCAAGACCACGCAGCCGCTTCGCCTCCGACACATCCATGCCGCCGAACTTGGCCTTCCATTTGTAAATACTGGCATCGCTGACGCCATGCTTGCGGCATAAATCCGAAACCGAGACCCCGGCTTCGTGCTCCTTCAATATCCGGATAATCTGCTCTTCCGTAAATCGGCGGCGCTTCATTGTCTGGTCCTCGTTGATGGGCCAGAGCAACCTCAAAACTGGATAGAAGTTTGGGGCAAGGTCAATGGAAACCTCAGGCGGGCGACACCGCCGGTTTTTCGGCCGCCACTTCCAGCGCCTTTGCCTTCTTCTTAATCTTCTTTTCGGGTACTGCCTCCCCCGCTTCAGCGAGCTTTACAAGTTCAAGATCAGATGCCTTCCGTATGACATCGACTGCGGCGGCCGCGCCAGCATCAATTGCAGCAATTAATGCGTCTCGAATGACCGGAGCATTCTTGAGCACATTCATAGCGGCCTTGCGCATGGCTTTATCCGCATTTTTCTTGTTCTTTTTTCCGTCGTCTTTGGACATGTTATTTCCCGTCAGAACATTGAAACAACGCAGGTTTTGATCTTACGTTTTGTCATAATCAAGAAAATTTTCGAAATTCGACTAAATAAATCAGTATGTTAGCCGACTCAATATAATTGGAAAATTCGTTGCTTTGCTGTCCAGTTAGCCGGCGCTTTTGTGAGCTGACTTACTTCCGTCAAATCTGTACCACTGTTCTGCGTCCGCATTGTCATGGTTGGTTTTGTGGTCGTTCACGTGCTCCCAATAAATTAGACCTTTTGACATTGTGACAAGACCGCATTGCAGAGTGAAATTAGCCCTGCATTCTGGTCGAACTGAGGTCCACCTGTCACTTAATCCGTTCAAACGCATTATCAATCAAGCCGACGAGCTTGCGAAAATGCGCGATTTCATCATCAACAAAGCACATCAACCCGGCAAACTCAGGGTCGGCCTTATCCAGTAACAGTCGTTCGATTTCGCTCTTATATTCGGCTCGCCGTTGCGCCAAATCATCCCAAATTGCCTTTTCATGTTTGGTCAAGGGGCCACGCACCTCAACCATGCCTGTTCGCATATTGATGTGAATATGATCAGGATGCGGAACTGGCTCGGGCGCAACGATGCCTAGCAATCGTCGGCGCTCGAGTTCATTCTCCCATTCAACTTTATAGGTAAGGGCCGTATCGAGCCACTCATCATATAGGCGTTTGTTGGAAGCTTCGGCGCCAGAAAGCATTTCTGCGAACAGTCGCTGGGCACGCGTGTTGCCTTTCGCTGCATTGACAGCAAGCGAGCGCACAATTGCCTGCGCCATGGGAACCGACACCTGGCGATTGCCATCGTTGACCTTAATGGTTCTGTAGGCCTCTTCCAGGATGACGACCTTCAACCGCTCTTCGTTGAGGGCGGGCATTTTGTTCTTTCGCCCCTTTGGTCGACCTTTGGGGTTGCCCGACGCGCCCGGCTTGAAACGGCTGGCTTCAGGTGGTTTGGCATAGCCGACGTCAAACTCGGGGGATTGGGGAACGGTCGCGAGAACGCCCCTGCCCGCTTTTGGTGCCGATGGGACGGGCTTCTTCATTCAGCCGCTTCTCGCAATTCAGTCATGTTGCCATTCGGCCCGCAGGCCACAAGAACAGCGTCGTCTTTGGCGTAAACTTCATAACGGAGCAGTATGCGGTCGCAATAGGCAGGATCCAATTCACAAATGTATGCCGTGCGACCGGTCTTCTCGGCCGCAATCAGCGTTGAGCCGGAGCCACCAAAGAGGTCGAGCACGATGTCTCTTCTGCCTGAAACATCCTTGATCGCATCAGCGATCATCTGGACAGGCTTCACGGTTGGATGCATGGCTAACTCGTCCATGCGCCCGGCCTTCAACGTGTTGACGCCCTTGTATTGCCAGACATTGGTCCTGTATCGGCCATGCTGGCCAAGCTCAAAACTGTTGATGTGAGGCGCGTCATCCTTCTTGAATGCGAAGATGAGTTCATGGCGCGAACGATAGAATGTGCCCATGCCGCCATTGTCCTTGACCCAGACGATCATGTTCTTCAGTTCGTGATAGGCAGCCTTGCCTGCAGTGGTGATCTCTTGGATGTGGCGCCAATCCATACAGACAAAATGGATTGACCCCGGCACGGTATGGCGGGCCTGATTGTGGAAGGCCGTCATCAGAAAGGCCGTAAACTCCTCGCGGCTCATTTCGCCGGAGGCCTGCGAAAACTCGCGATGCTTTACCTTGCCGAGGCCGGATACATGCCCGTCAATTGGAACGTTGTAGGGCGGATCGGTAAACACCATACGTGCCAGCGCGCCGTCCATCAAGGAGCCAACAGTCCGTTCATCAAGGGCATCGCCACAGATCAATCTGTGGCGGCCCAGTTGCCAGATGTCGCCGAGCCTGCAGCGGTGCGGCACATCCTTGCCCGCAAGATCGAAGTCGTCAGCGGGATCTCCAGGCTCTGTTACACTCGTGCCTTCAATCAGATTGTCGACTTCTGCTATCGAGAACCCCGTCAGCGTCAAATCAAAATCACTGTCATCGGCGAGCAGCCCCTGAAGTTCTTCGGCCAGCACATCCTCGTCCCACCCGGCATTCAGCGCCAGCTTGTTGTCGGCAATTACATAGGCGCGCTTTTGAGTTGGCGTCATCGTTGACAATCGCACACAAGGAACGCTTCCGATGCCAATCAACTTGCAGGCCTCAACTCGGCCATGGCCGGCAAGGATTGATCCGGCCTCATCAACGAGCACCGGATTGGTAAACCCGAATAGTTCAATGGATGCCGCAATCTGGCGCAACTGCTTGCACGAGTGTGTCCTTGCGTTTTTTGCCCAAGGTTTGAGGCTGTCAATCTTTCGATATTCGATCTGCAGGTCCGCCATGGCCGATTCCTTTCATGCCTTCCGAATCCGTAAGTTGCAGAAAACGACTTGAAATGCAATGCCACTGGTATAAGATCGTCAGATCAAGAAAATGGGGTATCGACGCGCCTTACTGGCGCGACAGGAGGAAGCCATGGCGCTCGGGAGACGCATCACTGACTTGCGCTTGAAAGCCAGTCAGTCACTGCAACGTGTTGCCGATGCGGTCGGCGTGTCCAAAGCTCATATATGGGAGTTGGAGAAGGGCAAGGCGGACAATCCATCCATGCGGTTGGTAGAGCGACTGGCAGATCATTTCGGCGTGTCGGTGGCCTACTTGATGGGCGAGGATGTAAACGCTGATGATGCCGATGTTGAGCTTCAACGCATGTTCAGGCAGGCTGGGTCCCTAGGTGAATTTGAGCGGAAAATACTCGATGACATGCTCACGTCGCTTTTAAAAAACAAATCTTCTCTGTCCAGCTAAGAGAAGCATACAGGGCATGTCCGCATTGAGCCTCACGCTGGATCGAATGGCTGTCGAAGAGGCTGGCGGATCCAATCCACAAAGACTGGCATTCGCCATCCATCAGCAATTACGCTCACTCGGCATCGTGAAAGGTCGTGTTCCCGTAGAAGAGATCGCAACTGCTCTCGACATTGTCGAGATCAGACGGGAACCGGTCAATAGTTTCGAAGGCGCACTTGTTACCACCCCGGAGCGCACCACAGGAAAAATTCTCGTGAACAGCCAATCACGATCAACCAGATGTTCATTCACCATTGCCCACGAGCTCGGCCACTTCTTGAACATTTGGCACCGGCCAATCGAGGGGGAGCGCTTTGTCTGCAGCAAAAAAGACATAGGATCAGCATATACGTCCTCAACGCCGGGGTTGAACCGCCACCAGGTACAGGAACGGGAAGCCAACAGCTTTGCAATTGAACTCCTGATTCCAGAATACAGGCTGGACTGCTATCTCGATTCCGAGCCGGATTTGGCGAAGGTTGTTGACCTTGCTGTTGATGTGAAATGCAGCCACGAGGCAGCAGCCCGCCGCTTTGTAGAAAAGCACCCTACACCCCTCGCCGTTGCTTTTTCGAAAAGCGGCCAGTTTCGCTATGGGGTCGCAGGTCCCGAGTTTGGCCGGCTTGCCTTGAGGAAAGACGATCCCATGCCGATGCTTCCGCGACCAAGCTCAACGACCAGGCTCTCAGAAATTGAAGTTTGTGATCCGACGGACTGGATCAAGGGAAAGGGGACTGGCGAAATATCCATTCAGACTTTCCATCAAATGGATGGCTACGCAATAACCCTGCTCGTTGCGGACAGTCCCGACGACGAAATTTTGAGCACGATCATGGATCACCCTGTGTGATTGGACCAAATTTCTGGCGATCCCACGCAATTGCCTGCAATGACTGATCACTTTCCCTGTAAGCCGAATAGCATTTCCCTGTTACTGAACTTGGTGATATTTACGCAAACCACTGTAATTGCGTGACTTTTTGCGCTGAACTGAGAAATCAGGCAAAACAATTGAGGGTAATTCCCTGTTAATTCCCTGTTTCTGGCGTCAAAACACCAGAGACCGGTTCGCAGTGGTCGACCTGCTTCACCACTCTTTCAGCCTTCATTCAAATCAGCCCGCGCCTGGCCAGATTGCGCATCAGTGCTGCCGCGCCAAACGTCCATTCCGGCGCTTCTGTCGATAGACGCACTGTGTTTTGCAATTTTCCAAGCGCCGGGGTCTCGATTGTGACCACGTCACCGATGTGGTGGGTGAAGCCAAGGCCGGGACCGTCACGGTCGGCAACAGGCGCAAACATCGTGCCGCAATAGAGCATAAAGCCATCGGGATACTGGTGATGCCGCCCGCAGGTCTGGGCGGCAAGATCGGCGGGGTCGCGGCTGATTTCCGACATTGAAGAACGGCCCGTCAGCGTAAAGCTGTCAAGGCCGGTGACATTCATCGACAACTCCAGCTTGCGCACATCATCCAGCGAGAACGTCTCGTCAAACAGGCGGATGAACGGGCCGATGGCAGCGGCGGCATTGTTGTCCTTGGCCTTGCCGAGCAGCAGCGCCGAACGTCCTTCAACATCACGCAAATTGACATCATTGCCGAGAGTCGCGCCGGTGATCCGGCCTTTGCTATTGACAGCCAGAACCGCTTCCGGCTCGGGATTGTTCCATTTGCTGATCGGATGCAGCCCGACCGTCGCGCCATATCCGACAGCCGACATCGGCTGCCCTTTGGTAAAAACTTCCGCATCCGGCCCGATGCCAACCTCGAGATATTGCGACCAAAGCCCCTCGGCGATCAGCAGGCGCTTGACTTCAGCGGCCTCGGCGGAACCGGGAACCAGATTGCGCAGGCTCTCGCCAATTGCATCCTTGACCCGCGCGCGGATGGCATCGGCGCGGCTCGGATCACCCGCCGAGCGTTCCTCGATCACACGCTCGATCATCGAGCGGGCAAAGGTGACACCGCAGGCCTTGATGGCCTGCAAATCGTTTGGGGCGAGCAGCCGCGTTGCATCGCCAGACGCCTCAATGCTTGCAGCGGCGATTTCAGCAACAGTGCCGATCCGCAGGCCGACCTGGTCCGCGACAAAAGCGGCTGGATCTTGAAGTTCCAGCAAGTCCCGCATCGTTGGAACGTCGCGGCAGGTGATGTCGAAAAGCGCACCTTCGCGCACGACAACAAGACAGGGACCGCTCCCACTGCGCCAGACGCGGCCCACAAATGCGCCGTCAGATGGAAGATCGATCATGCCTGCACCTGCTGAAAATGACTGTCAGACTTAGAGCGTTATGACTTTAGCTGGAACCACACGCAGCGGCGGGATTTTGTGGCAAGACCAAGGAAAGACGCGCCGAACGCATTGAAATGCGTTCAAGGGGCTTTTCGCCTGTATTGACGCAAAAGAACCCGCTGCGTGTGATTCCAGATGAAGTCATATTGCTCTAACGTAACGGCGAACGAGGGAAACTCAAGGAAAGGATCGCGGAAGAAACAATCGACGCCCAAGACTGGACATCCGAACCGCCCTCAAAGTGACATGCTGCCCAGCGCCTACTTGTCCGCAGGACCCTACAGAGATCTTTTGCGGTTATCCCTCATTGTATGAGTCCGCCGCATACTTCGTGACATCCCCTGCCAATATCCCCATCAGCCCCCCCCAAGCGTCACCGCCTCTATACCCTCACCCATCGGAAACGCTTCCGCGCCTCCATGCACCACGAATTTGCGCGTTGGCTGGATATCCTCGCAGGCAATATAAAGGCCTTTTGACAGTTTGGGGGCTGACGTGCGCTTGATTTCCACCGCCCAACGTTCCGCGCCGAACTGGAAAACGAGATCAATCTCGGCACCCCGGCTGGTGCGGTAAAAAAGGGCATCGGTGCCGTCAGGTGCGGTGGCAAGCAGATTTACAATGACAAAGCCTTCGCAGCTGTCGCCAACATTGGGATGCGAAAGCCGCGCGTCATACGTGTCGATTTGCAGGAGCGCATGCACGAGGCCGGAGTCGCGGACATAGATTTTGGGCGATTTGACCAGCCGCTTGCCGACATTGGCGTGCCAAGGCTGCAAGCGGCGCACCAAAAGGAGATTAACCATCAAATCCAGACAGCCGGCCACGATCTTGCCATCAACACCAAGTGCCCGCGCTATATCGGCTTGATTGACCATCCCGCCCTGCGAATGCGCCAGCATGGTCCAAAGCGCCGCAATGTTTCGGCGGCAATGCGCGGGCCAAGCTGCGGAATGTCGCGTTGCAGATAGGTTTGAATAAAGTCCCTCCGCCAGGCAAGGCTGGTCCTGTCGCTGCGGGCGAGGCAGGAATCTGGAAAGCCGCCACGAAGCCAGAGCTGGCTTTCACTTCCCGCGCCCGTCTCGGCCACAGTCAATGGAAACTGTTCTGCAAAGGCGATGCGCCACGCGAGCGACTCGCCAGACTGGCGCAGCAGATCAATTGATGCAGAACCGAGCACGATGAACTGGCCTGAGCGGCGACCTTCGCGGCGGCCCTAGTCAATCAGTCCCCGCAAAGTCTGGAACAGCTCAGGCACACGGTGCACTTCATCAAGAATGACAAGCTTGTCCTTCTGCCGCCGCAGATAGGCGGCCGGGTCGATAAGCTTGATGCGGTCTTCCTCCAACTCCAAATCAAGATAAAGCGAAGGACGCCCTTCAGCAACTTGCCGCGCGAGGGTCGTCTTGCCGACCTGTCGTGGCCTTAGAATGGCCACAGCTGCGAAATCTTCAACCAGTTCGTTGATGTGAGCGGTCTTTTGACGTGGGATCATTGTCGCAATTATGGAATTTAATTCCACAATTGCAACACAAGTCTTATGCGTTCGTGGATGAGTTCAATATCTCAGGCTCGCCACTTTTCGTCAGCTGCCCCGCAAAATGGCACGCTGCCTTGTGCTCCCCGCCCTCCAGCACCGGTCGCGCCGTCGCACACACATCCTTCACATACACGCACCGCGTCCGGAACACACAGCCCGACGGAGGATTGATTGGCGATGGCGGGTCGCCCTGCAGGATGACGCGCTGGCGCAGGCGCGCGAGTTTCGGATCGGGCAGCGGCACTGCGGAGAGAAGCGCTAGGGCATACGGGTGTTTGGGGTGGGCAAACACATCCGCAGAAGGGCCGCTTTCGACCACACGTCCAAGATAAAGCACCATCACGCGATCACAGACGAGGCGCACCACCGACAGGTCATGGCTGATGAAGATCAACGCGAGATCAAGTTCCAGGCGCAAGCGGTTCAGAAGCTGAATGATCTGCGCCTGAATCGAAACGTCAAGCGCCGAGACGGGCTCATCGCAGATGACAAGTTTCGGCTTGGTAATGATGGCGCGGGCGATGCCGATGCGCTGGGCTTGCCCGCCGGAGAACTCGTGCGGGTAACGGTTGACCATCTCCGGCGCGAGGCCGACGGCGGCCATGATTTTCTGCACCTCTTCAAGTCGTTGCGCACGGGTAAGACCCGGCTCGGCGATCTGCAGCGGCTCGGCGATGATGTCGGCGACGGTCATGCGCGGATCGAGCGAGGCGAGCGGATCCTGAAATATGATCTGCATGTCACGCCGCGCCTTGCGCATGTCTTCGTCAGACAATTTCAAGAGGTCGCCGCCCTGCCAGACAACACTGCCCGCCTGCGCTTCGACAAGGCGCAGCACAGATCGACCAAGCGTCGATTTGCCCGAGCCCGACTCGCCGACAATGCCAAGCGTCTCGCCGGCGTTCAGCGTGAACGACACGTCATCGACTGCCGTCAGAGACGACGCCTTGCCGAACATTTTGCCGGAGCGGACCGAAAAGCGCGTGGTGAGGTGATCGACTTCGAGCAGCGGCTTGGTCATGCGGCAGCCTCCGCCATTGCGCCAATCGGATTGAAGCAGGCGACGCGCCTCCCTGCCCCGCCTGGCAACAGCTCTGGCCGCATGGTCATGCAAATGTCCGTCCGCGCGGCACAGCGCGGGTTGAAGGCGCAGCCCTGCGGCAAGCGCAAGAGATTGGGCGGGCGACCGGGGATCGCCTGCATTTCAGACACCGGGCGGTCCGGACGCGGGATCGAGTTGAGGAGCGCGCGCGTGTAGGGATGCTGTGGGCTTTCAAAAATATCATCAACCGGCGCCTCTTCAACGAGCCGCCCGCCATACATAACGCCCACACGATCAGCGATTCCGGCCACAACGCCCATGTCGTGGGTGATGATCACCAGCGCCGCGCCGAGTTCTGAGGTGAGATTGCGGAACAGGTCGAGGATCTGCGCCTGCACAGTCACGTCAAGTGCCGTCGTCGGCTCGTCGGCAATCAGCAGCTTTGGCCTGTTGAGCAATGCCATTGCGATGACCACGCGCTGGCGCATGCCGCCCGAAAGTTCATGCGGATAGACGTTGAAGCGCTTTTCAGCATCGGGAATGCCGACTTTGGCAAGCATGGCCAGCGCCTGCCGCGAGGCGTCGGCATTGGTTGCGCCGGTGTGAACCTCGACAATCTCGGTCAACTGGCGCGAGATGCGCAGCACCGGATTGAGCGCCGTCATCGGGTCCTGGAACACCATGGTGATATCGCTGCCACGGATCGTGTCGAGCGCGGCAGGCTTCATGCCGACCATGTTGCGGCCTTCAAAATTGGCTTGCCCCGACGTCTTGCCATTGCGCGCCAAGAGGCCAAGCGCGCCAAGAAACGTCTGGCTCTTGCCCGAGCCGGATTCGCCGACAATGGCGAGCCGCTCGCCGGGCTTTATGGAAAGGCTCAGCCCCTCCACCGCTGGCACATCGCCTTCAGGCGTGGAAAAATGCACCGAATAATCCTTGAGTTCAAACAGCGGCGCGGCCATCTCAACGGTCCTTCGGATCGAAAGCGTCACGCAGCCCGTCGCCGATGAACAGCAGGCTGAGGAGCAGCGTGACGAGGACAAAACCGGGGCCAAGCAGAAGCCAGGGCAGTATCTCCAGCACCTCGGTGCCTTCCGCAATCAGCGTGCCGAGCGAGGTCAGCGGCTCCTGCACGCCAAAGCCCAAATAGGAGAGAAAGCTTTCGGTGGCGATGATTTCCGGAACTGTCAGAGCGGCATAGATCACGACGGGACCGGCAAGGTTCGGGATGATGTGTTTGCGGATGATCTTGAACTGTGTTTGCCCCGCCGCGCGTGCCGCCTCGACAAATTCACGCTCCTTGATCGACAGCGTCTGGCCGCGCACGATGCGCGCCATCGTGAGCCATTCAAGCGCCCCGATGGCGGCGAAGAGCAAGTAGACGTTGCGGCCAAAGATCACCATCAAGAGGATGACAAACAGGATGTAGGGCAGCGCATACATGATATCGACAAAGCGCATCATGGCGCTGTCGATCCGCCCGCCAATATAGCCGGACACCGCGCCGTAAAACACGCCAATGACCACCGAAACCAGCGTCGCAATCAGCGCAACGGCAAGCGACACACGCGTGCCATGGAGCACACGGGCCATCAGGTCGCGGCCGTTCTGATCTGTGCCCAGATAATGGCCACTCTCCCACGACGGCGGCGCGCGGAACGCCGCCCAGTCCGGTTCTTCAAAGTTGAACGGCAGGAAATACGGGCCAAACAGCGCTGCAAGAATCAACAGCGCCAGCACGACAACAGACACCATCGCCGCCTTGTTGCGCAGGAAACGGGCCAGCGCATCGCCGGTCAGCGAACGGGCCTTGCCGGTCAGGGCTTCGGCCTCAAGGTCCGCGGCAAAATCATCGCGGCGCGGCGTCAGCGCAGTCATCGCGTCCTCACTTTCGGGTCGAGGAACGCATAGGCCACATCAACCAAAAGGTTCAGTATGATGATCAGCACCATGTAGAAAATGACCGTGCCGAGCACCATGCCATAGTCGCGGTTGAGCGCGGCGGTGATGAAATATTTGCCGATCCCCGGCAGGCCAAACACGCTTTCCACCACCAGCGAGCCGGTCAACAGATAGGATGCAGCGGGACCAAGATAGGACACCACCGGCATCAGCGCCGGCTTGATGGCATGGCGCATCACGGTCAGGCGCGGGCCAATGCCTTTGGCGCGGGCGGTGCGAATATAGTTGGCGTTCATCACCTCAATGATCGACCCGCGCATCAGCCGCGAAATGCGCGCGGCATGTGGCAACATCAAAACGATGACCGGCAGCACGAGATTGCGCGGCGAGCCGTCGCCCCACCCCGCCACCGGCAGCCATCCGAGCTTGACGCCGAACAACAGCTGCAACAGTGGCGCGATCAGAAAATTGGGCAAGACCAACCCGGTCAGAATGACAAAGCTGATCACATAGTCCGGCATCTTGTTCTGATAAATCGCGCCAGTGCAACCAGCCGCAACACCGACGATAACAGCCAGAGTGATGGCAAGCGCAGCCACTGTGAACGTATACGGCACGCCGATCATCAGCTGTTCGGTGACCGAAAAATCCTCATTGATAAAGGAAGGCCCGAGATCGCCCTGCAGCACATTACCGACATAAATGAGATATTGCTCGGTGAGCGGCTTGTCGAGATTGTAATGGGCGGCAAGGTTCTTGAGAATGGCGGGCGGCAAAGGGCGCTCGCCGTCAAACGGCCCGCCGGGGGCCAGACGCAGCACAAAAAACGACACCGTCACCGCGATCCAGAGAACCGGTATCGTCGAGAGCAATCGCTTCAGGGCATAAGAGAGCATGATGAACGCCCCTTTCCGGTCTCGCGGAAAGGGGCAAGGTCCATGCTATTCGCTCTTTTCAAGATAGCGCGTGCGGTGGATGTCGAACGCATTGTCTTGAAAACCCTTTATCTTGGGCGACACGATATTTTCCGAGAGATAATAATAGATCGGAATGGCCGCGCTGTCGTCGAGCGCGATCTTTTCGGCCTTCTGGAACAGCGCGGCGCGCTTGGCCTGATCGGTTTCCTTGTTGCCGTCTTCCAAGAGCTTGTCATATTCGGCGTTCGACCACTTGCCGTAATTGTGCTCGATGCCCGTCTTCAAAAGCTGCAGGAAATTGTCAGCGTCATTATAATCGGCCAGCCACCCGGCTCGCCCGATGTCGAGTAGTCCGCGCTGCATCTCGTCATAATGCACCTTGGTTTCGGTGTTATAGAGCTCGACCTCAACACCTAGCGGTTTCCACATCGACGCGATCGCCACGGCAATGCGCTTGTGATTGTCGTTGGTGTTGTAGCGCAGCTGTGCCTTCAGCGGCTTGTCCGGGGTGATACCGGCGGCCTCGAGCAGCTTCTTGGCTTCGGCAACCTTTTCCGGGTAAGGCAAATCCTTCCAGTCCACCATCACCGGGTTCGGATAACCGGACATGCCGGGCGGCACCCACGAATAGGCGGGAAGTTCGCCGGTGCCCAAAATCTGGGGCCCGATCACTTCGCGGTTGACCGCCATCGACAAGGCCTTGCGCACGTTTGCATTGTCAAACGGCGGCTTGGTCGAGTTGATAACATAGTAATAAAGCCCTGCGAACGGCACCACATGCGCCTGTCCAGGCAGGTTCTCCTGAATCCATTGATACTGGTCCTTCGGGAAATCCGTCAGAATATCGAACTCGCCCGCGCGATACTGTTTCAAGGCAGCAGCATTGTCTTCCAAAGTCACAAACCTGACGGCGTCGATCTTTACGCCTGCCGCGCCGTAATATTTGTCATTCCTAACCGCCAGAACATGCGAGCCCGGCACCCACTCCGTCGGCTTGTAAGGTCCGTTGGTGACGATATTTTCGACTTTTACCCAGTCGGCACCCTTGGCGTCGATCACATGCTTGGGCAGCGGATAGGCGGTGTAATGTGTCAGTGCCCCAATGAAGTAGGGCGACGGCTGCGCAAGCGTGATCTCCAGCGTCTTGTCGTCAATCGCCTTGACGCCAAGCTGGCTCATGTCGGTGATCTTGCCTTCGTTGATCGCGGCTGCATTCTTGATGGTGAACTGCAGATAGGCATATTCGGCAGCATTTTTAGGATCAAACAGCCGCTGAAAGGCGAACAGGAAGTCACCAGCCGTCACCGGCTTGCCATCCGACCACGAAATGCCATCGCGCAGCTTGAATGTGTAAACCGTCTTGTCGTCCGACACGGTCCAGCTCTCGGCCTGTCCCGGCACCGGATTGGCCCCAGCGTCTTCGGTCACGAGGCCTTCAAATATGTCTCCGGCAATGCGGTTTTCCCAATCGCCGGAAAGCTTGTGCGGATCAAGCGATGTCGGGTCGCCGCCATTGTGCATGTTGAGCGTGACAGCAGATGCGGAACCCAAAAGCATCAGCGCAATTGCGCCGACAGCAAACGTCATTTTGACCATCTGATTCATCAAGAGACCTCCTTGCCGGACTGGCGCCAGCTTCACATTACGCTGTTGCCAGTGAAGGCCGGGAAGTCTGACTTGTCCAGTTCAAAACTGCACAAATCGATGAAAATACTGCAAGTCCCGGTTGCCGCAGCGGAAGGCGGCAAGCGCTTAGAGCTTGAAATCAAAATGCTTGCTGATGGTCTCCTCAATCTTCCACAGCCCTTTGAAATTCGCCTCGACGACAAAGGCATCGCCTGCCGTGATGTGAACCGGCGTGCCGCCATCGGGGGTAATCGTCATCTTGCCTTCGATCACATGGACGAACTCATAGGCAGAGTAGGTCGCGTGATAGGTGCCGGGCGTGGCTTCCCAATAACCGGACATCATCTGGCTGTCATCAGAGGTATGAAGCACCCACGTCTTCATGGACGGGCTGCCCTCAACGACAACCCAGCCATCGAGCGTGGCAGTGGAAGGCTCAACGCTGCTGGGTGGTCCCAGCTTGACGATGCTTTGCATGAATCTCTCCTCTTGGAATTCAGGGAGAGAACTTACCCCGCAATCGCCGCCTCAAGTATCTCAAGCGCGCCCTTTTTCGTCAGTTTCACGGGGTTGCCGCCTGCGGTCGGATCGACAATCGCCATGCTTGCGATCAAGTCCTTGCGTTTCTTGTCCGGGTCGAAGCCCTTGACCAGACCGGACAGCGTGTGCGGGACTTTCAGGTCTTTGCGCAAATTGATCACGGCCTTGCGGAAACCGTCAAACCCGCCCTTGATATCAAGATAGCGCGCCAGTGGCTTGATACGGTCTTCGATGGCCTCGCGGTTGAAATCCAGCACATAGGGCATGAACACGGCGTTCGTCATGCCATGGTGGGTGTGGTAGAGCGAGCCGATCGGGTGCGACAGCGAGTGGATCGCGCCAAGGCCTTTCTGGAAGGCGGTCGCGCCCATGGCGGCGGCGGACATCATGTGGGCACGGGCGGTCAAATCCTTGCCGTTGGCGAAGGCCTTGGGCAGGTTTTCGAAGACCAGCCGCATGCCTTCAATCGCGATGCCATCGGCCATCGGATGATAGCCCGGCGCGCAATAGGCTTCGAGGCAATGCGCCAGCGCATCCATGCCGGTGCCGACCGTGATGAACGGCGGCATGCCGGAGGTGAGGACCGGATCAGCAATAACGATCACCGGCATCATCTTCGGATGGAAAATGACTTTCTTGGTCGCGGTTTCCTCATTGGTGATAACACCCGCGCGGCCGACTTCCGAACCGGTTCCGGCCGTTGTCGGCACGGCGATGACGGGCAGGATGCCGTTCGGGTCGGCGCGGGTCCACCAGTCTCCAACGTCTTCGAAGTCCCACATCGGGCGGGTCTGACCGGCCATGAAGGCGATGACCTTGGCAGCATCCAGCGCCGAGCCGCCACCGAACGCGATGACGCCGTCATGCTTGCCCTTGCGCACCACGGCAATGCCGGCCTCCACGTTGGCGGCGACGGGATTGGGCTGCACATCATGGAACAGGCCGTACTTGATGCCATTGTCGGACAGGACTTTGAGCGCACTGGCAACAATCGGCATCTTCGCAAGCCCGGGATCGGTGACGAACAGCGGCTTCTTGATGCCCGACGACAGGCAGGCTTCCGCCAATTCCGATATGCGGCCTTCGCCGAAGCGGACAGTGGTGGGGTAGTTCCATTTGGAGACGAGTTTGGCCATGGATTTTCTTCTTTGATTATTTGATTTCAACTTCGATGAAGCTCATCGGTAAAGGTCCGGCATTGATCACATTGTGCTCGATGCCTGTCGGGCGGGAATAGGCAGCCCCTGCCGACACGAACCGGTCATTGACGCCCGAGGCGTCCTCGATGCGGATAGTGAGGTCCGTTATCGGCACGACGATGTAAGCCATGCCGTGAACATGATGGCCAGTCTCGGCGCCGGGTTCGAAATCCCAGCGCGTCACACGCGTGCGCTCATCATCAACGAGGATGGTGGAGACGGCGGGGATGGAGGCGCGGAAGCGGCTCATGATCAGGAGATGATCTTGAGGTGATACGACTTCGGCCGTGTCAGGCCCTGGATGCCGAGCACGGAGAGCGATGCACCCTTGCCGGTATCCTTGACGCCCGTCCAGACGAGTGCGGGATCGAGATAGTCGCAGCGGTTCATGAACACCGTGCCGGTCTCGACGCGGTCGCCGATGGCGGCGACGTGTTCGATATCTTGGCTCCAGATCGAGGCGGTGAGGCCATATGGCGAGTCGTTCATCAGCGCGATGGCGTCTTCATCGCCGCGCACCTTCATGATGCCAACGACCGGTCCAAAGCTCTCATCGCGCATCAAGCTCATCTGGTGATCGACGCCGGTGTAGATTTCGGGCGCCATATAGGGCGATCCCGGCTTGTCGAGATCAACCTTCATGTTGACATGCGCAGTCGCACCCTTGCGGACGGCTTCAGCCTTCTGCTCGCGGATGAAATCGGCAAAGCGCGCCTGCGCCAGCGGGCCCATGGTGGTGGACTGGTCGAGCGGGTTGCCGACCACGTAGGTCTTGGTGAGCTTCACCGCGCCTTCGACAAACTCGTCATAGACCTTCTCGTGCACATAGATGCGCTCGATGCCGCAGCAGCACTGGCCGGAATTGTAGAAGGCACCATCAACCAGCGTTTCAATCGCGGCATCGATATTGGCATCGGCCAGCACATAGGCCGGATCCTTGCCGCCAAGCTCGAGGCCAAGCGTCATGAACGTGCCAGCCGCAGCCTTCTCGATGGCGCGGCCACCGGCGACCGAGCCGGTGAAATTGCAATGGTCGATCTTGCCCGAACCTAAAAGTTTTTCGGTTTGGGCATGGTTCATGACGATGTTCTGGAAAAGACCTTTCGGCAGGCCTGCCATCTCGAAAGCCTTGGCGAAGCGCTCGCCGACCAGCAACGTCTGCGCGGCATGTTTGAGGATCACCGAATTGCCTGCCATCAGCGCGGGGATGACGGTGTTGATCGTCGTCAGGTACGGATAATTCCACGGCGCAATGACCAAAACGACGCCGAGCGGCACGTGCTTGATGTAGCGGCGGAAAGAACCGGAATCCTCTACCATCATCGGCTTCAGCGCCTCTTCGGCAGCACCAACGACAAACTTGGTCCGCTGTTCAACGCCGCCCTTCTCGCCGCCATATCGCACCGGACGGCCCATCTGCGAGGCGATCTCGGTGGTGATGTCATCGTTCATCGACAGCAGCGCATCGAGGAATTTCAGGCAGTACTTGCCGCGCTCGTCGAAAGATGTCAGCGCCCACTTTTCCTGCGCCGCGCGGGAATTGGCGACGACGGCATCCAGGGCACTGTCTGTGATGATCGGGCGCTCGGCGTAGACCGAGCCGTCAATGGGGGAAATGAGCTTGACCGTATCGGCCATGATTACCTCGATGTGTATGTGATATTTGGGATGCTTCTAGTACCGCTCGAAGCCGCGGTGAAGCTCCCAGTCTGTTATCCGCCGGTCATATTCGAACTGCTCCCAGCGGGCGGTGTGGAGATAGTGCTCGACCATGTCATTGCCGAGTGCCTCGCGCAGCATCTTGGACTTTTCGAGCGAGGTGATCGCCTCGCGCAGTGTCTTGGGAATTTCCGTGAGCTTGGCACCGGCATAGGCATCGCCCTCGAATGGCTTCTGCAATTCCAGCTTCTCATCAATGCCGGCAAGGCCGGAGGCGATCAGCGCGGCAAAGGCGAGGTAGGGGTTGAGGTCCGCGCCGCCGATGCGGCATTCCATGCGGATGCCCTTGGTGCCGCCGCCGCACAGGCGGAAGCCCGCCGTGCGGTTGTCGTCCGACCAGATGATTTTGGTCGGCGCAAAGGTACCAACCTGGAAGCGTTTGTAGGAGTTGATGTAGGGCGCGAGGAAATAGGTGAAGTCCTTGGCGTATTTCATTTGCCCGGCGACCCATGCGCGCATCAGGTCAGACATGCCGAATTCTTTCGACTTGTCAAGGAACAGCGGCGTCTTGCCGTCGGCGGACCAGATCGAATTGTGAATGTGCGAGGAATTGCCCGCGTGGCCAAAGTTATACTTGGCCATGAAGGTGATGGCCTTGCCCATGTTGTGGGCTATTTCCTTGCAGCCGTTTTTCATGATGACGTGGTTGTCGGCCATGTCGAGCGCTTCGGCATAGCGCACGTTGATTTCTTCCTGCCCCGGACCCCATTCGCCCTTGGAATTTTCAACCGGAATTCCCGCGCCGTTCAGCCCGTTGCGGATTGCCCGCATGTAGGGCTCTTCCTTGGAAGTGACCTGAATGACGTAGTCGCCGATATAGGGCGAGGCGGTGGCAAGGTCCGACCATTTCTTGGCGCGCGCGCTGCCGTAGGTTTCCTCGAACAGGAAGAATTCCAGCTCGGAGGCGAAATAGGCCATCCAGCCGCGCTCTTTCAGCCGGGCGATCTGTTTCTTGAGGATGCCGCGCGGTGAATGGGGCAGGTCTTTGTGGTGGTGATGGTCCTGCACATCGGCAAGGACGAGGGCGGTCTTTTCGAGCCATGGAATGCGGCGCAGCGTCGACATGTCGGGCTTCATGACAAAGTCACCATAGCCCTTCGACCATGAGGCGGCCTGATAGCCGGGCACCGGCTCCATATCGATGTCGTTGGCCAAGAGATAGTTGCAGCCATGCGTCTCGTCGTAGGCAGATTCGGCGAAGAACGACGCAAGGAAGCGCTTGCCGATGAGGCGGCCCTGCATGTCGACAATGCAGACCAGAACCGTATCGATTTCGCCCGAGGCGATATCATTCTTCAACTGCTCGAAACTGAGGTTCCCGGCCATGCTTCACACTCGCTTTGTTGTTTCTTCAAAACTGAAATGCGGCCGGCTCGCACCGGCCGCATGGATTATGGTTGATGTCAGGCGCGTTCGCCGACAGCCTTTTCCGCAGCCGCGATGGCAGCGGCACGCCTCTTGATCTCCTCACCAACCGGCGGACCTTGGAAGCGGCGATTTTCAACCGTGAACCAAAGGATCAGCGCCAGAGCAATGAAGCCAAGCACCACATAAAGCACACGCTCGTTTGGCGGAGCGACGGCAATAAACAGGATCACTGCCATGCCAATCACCGACAGCACGGTCACCAGCTTGTAGACACCTGCGCTCATTGCCCAAGGGCCGGGGTTCGGCCACTTTGCAGTGCCATAGGCAAAAAGACCGGCAATCAGCGGGACGGTGAAGGACAAGAACAGGAACACCAGCGTCGAGTTCACCACGATGACATAAATCGAAGTTTCACCGACTTTGATCGACATCGCGAGCAGAACATAAAGAATGCACAGGACCGTTGCCGTCCAAATAGCCGCGACCGGGGTGCGGTATTTTGGCGAAACGGTTGCCAGTGTCTTCGATACGACCGGCACACCATCATCACGAGAGAACGCGAACAGCATCCGGCTTGCAGACGTGACAGTCGCTAGACCGCACAACAGTTGGGCAATGAAAATGCCGACATACAGGACGATTTTCAGCCCGTATGGCAGGATTGCATCCATGGTGGCGAAGAACATGCCGAAGCCCTGGCTTGCCGCAACATTCATGTCCGGGATCGCAAGTGTGATGGCGCAGACCATCACCCACCCGACCAGTGAGGACCAGATAACAGCGTTGACAATGCCATTTGGCACTGAAGTTGCCGCATTCTTGGTTTCTTCGGACGTGTGTGCAGACGCATCATAACCGGTAATCGTATACACCGGCAGCAACAGGCAGAGCAGGAACAGGTAGCCCAAATTGTCTGATTGCGGGAACACATTTGCGCCGGCGTCGCCCGAGTAGTTGGTGAAAGTCCAAAGGCGCGAAATGTCGATGGCAGGCGCATAATAGAGACACGCCAGCACCAGCACCGCAGTGGCCGCAAAGATAATGTAGCCGGAAATATCCGTCAGGAACGTCGTCGCCTTGATGCCGATGTGGTTGAAAATCGCCTGAATAACGGTGATGATGGCGACAAATATCACAATCTCCATGTCGGACGACGGCCATGGTGTTACTGCACCGTCAGCTCCAGTTGTGCCAAACAACCCACCAAACGTGCCCTGAAAGAAGTAGGCCGTGCCGATGTTGATAGCTCCCAGAACGGTGATGAGTCCGAGCAGGTTCAGCCATGCAGTCAGCCAGCCCCAGAAC
>JANPGC010000112.1:0-3114 GCA_031423755.1 Phyllobacteriaceae bacterium
TTAGCCTGCCCGGGCAAGCTGACGAATGACCGCAGCCACACTTCTCGCCTTGTTTGGCTTTGCCTTTGCGACCTCACTCACGCCGGGACCAAACAACATGATGCTGTTTGCGTCAGGGGTGAATTTCGGGTTCCGCCGGACCATTCCGCACATGGTTGGAATAAGCGTCGGGTTTTTCGTGCTGCTGCTTGGCGTCGGCTATGGTCTAGGCGCCGTGTTGGAAACGGTTCCGGTCCTCTACACTGTGATCAAGTTTGCCGGCGGGATTTACCTTCTTTGGATAGCCTGGAAGCTCGCGAACACCCATGAAATCGGCGAGGTGAAAACTGGAGCGAAGCCCATGACCTTTCTCGGCGCAGCGGCGTTTCAGTGGGTCAATCCGAAGGCTTGGGTGATGGCCGTGACGGCCATGGCGACCTTCTCCAATCCGGATGCGTTTCTTGTGTCAGTCTTTATCGTCGGTGCCGTGTTTGCGCTGGTCAATTTTCCAAGCGTTTCCGTCTGGGCCGGCTTCGGCTCTGCGATGCGCGAATGGCTGTCGGTGCCGCCGCGGCTGAAATGGTTCAACATTTCCATGGCGCTGCTGCTTGTGGTCAGCCTGTGGCCAATGCTGAAGTAGCTGCAACTGCCTCAAACCTCGTTGCACAGTGAACAACGTTCCGGGTCACAAAGGCCCTGATCTCTTGCCAATCCAGAGCACCCTATCCCTGTCAAGACGTGCGCATTGAACTTGAAATGCCAGCATCCATGTCTGTCAAACCCGCCCAATCTTGCGGAGTAATCCACCCCTTCGAGTTCCGTGATATTGTAGTCCGCAGAAACCGGGC
This sequence comes from Phyllobacteriaceae bacterium, assembly GCA_031423755.1. Taxonomy (GTDB): domain Bacteria; phylum Pseudomonadota; class Alphaproteobacteria; order Rhizobiales; family Rhizobiaceae; genus JANMEX01. Next base: position 828 of record JANPGC010000112.1, read on the forward strand.
GGACATTGTGTTCGTTGCAGGTCAGGAGAACGGAGCACCACTTCGATGCGGGACTTAGCCAGACATTCCGGCCACGTACAGTCAAGCTGCGGTCTTGGCCTTCGCACGCGCCGCTGCCTCGCGCTTCAGTGGGCGGGCTACAGGGCAAATGTCTTGGACAAAGCCGTTCAGCGTGTTGACCAGATTGTTGGTCACGAGTGAGTAATGGACAAATTGGCCGCGTTTTTCCTTTGCGATAAGTCCGGCGTTCTCCAGCACCGAGAGATGCTGCGATACGGATGGTTTGGCCATGTTGAAACGCTCGGAGATTTCGCCGGCCGTCAGGCTTCCCGCCGACAGATAGGCGAGAATCTTGCGGCGCGGTGCCGATGCGAGCGCCTCAAAGACACGCTGCATCTCCCGTGTTTCCGCGACAGTTTCTGCTTTACCGGTCATTTACCATTCCAAATATTTAGGGACTTGCCTAATTATCTTTCGCGCTGTATTTCGATAATTAGTCTATTTCCTAATTACCTGTTCAGCCGGAAATAATCAAGGGGTGAATGATGAAGTCGATTTCCACGGAACGCATGATCTCCAACGAAACGCACGACGCCACAGATGGCACAGTGGTGTGGGTGCCTGCGAAGTCAATTTGGACTGGCACAATGACCATTATCGCGATTTTTGCCGGGCCAATGACAATCTCCTGGGATGCGTTTGCGCTTTTTGTCGTTACGTCGGCAGTCACGATTTGCGCCGGACATTCGGTTGGTATGCACCGGCTCCTGATCCATCGGTCGTTTGAAACGCCGCGCTGGCTTGAGCGCACTCTTGTCTACCTCGGCACGCTGGTTGGAATGGCTGGCCCGTTCGGGATGATTTATGCCCACGACATCCGAGACTGGGCGCAGCGGCAAGCGCAGTGTCATGATCTTCATGCCCATCGCAGACCGTTTTTCCACGATGCGTTCTGGCAGATGCATTGTGCTGTTGCGCTCGCCAACCCGCCGCAGTTTGTGATCGAAAAGCGGGCGCTGGATGATCGGTTCTACCAGTTTCTTGAGTGCAACTGGATGGCACAGCAACTGCCTTGGGCCATTCTGTTCTTCGTGCTTGGCGGCTGGGGATGGGTGGTGTGGGGCATTGCCGTGCGCATCGCGGTTTCACTGACGGGTCACTGGCTGGTAGGTCACTTCGCCCATCGCGGCGGTCATCAGGGTTGGGCGGTCGACGGCGTCGCTGTTCAGGGCTTCAATGTGCCCTATGCCGGGATCGTGACATTCGGCGAGGCTTATCACGGCAACCATCACGCCTTTCCCGGCTCGGCAAATCTTGGCGTCGAGCATGGGCAGATCGATCTCGGCTGGTGGTTCATCCGCGCCTTGGAGATGCTCGGGCTGGCGCGGCGCATCCAAACGCCGGAGACGGTTGGCGAGCGGGACGGGCTGAGGCGGATTGCTGGCCGCAAGATGGGACGCCCCCACAAGTTGGCGGCTAATGATGTGGGTCTGGTCTTGCCATGAAAGCCAAAAGCGCTGATCTGGTGCCGGATTATTTTGCCTTGGCCTGCGCGGTTTTGGCGGTGTCGTTCATGTGCGGCCCAGTTTTGCTTGTCTCTGTAAATGTCATGCAAGCGGAGACTTTCGCGCACGCCATTATGGGGGCCGCAGGCGGGTTGGTTGCCGGACTTCCCATTGGTGCCTTTCTAGCGCTCTTTATAGCGCCCCCGCTGCTGATCTACGCGATGATTGCCGTTTTTCTGACGTACAGAATTGCGCGGCAGTTGTTGCCGAACACAGTGTTTGGATCGGCCTTGTATGGCGTCATTCTGACTATCCCTGTGGCCAAGATGATTGACCCGCATTTCGCTGACCTTGCGCCATTGCTTTCTGCAGGCGCTTTGGCCGGTCTATCCTATTTCCGGTTTCATTCAGGACATTGGCTGTTCGCCACTCGCTCTCATGAAACGAATCTGGCATGAGCGGCTCATGCAATTTTCTCCCCAACAAGATGAGGCGCTGAAAGCGGTTTCGCGCTGGCTGAAGGATGGGCGCAAGCCCTTGTTCCGGCTGTTTGGTTATGCCGGCACAGGCAAGACGACGCTGGCGCGGCATTTTGCTGAAGATGTCGGCGGCGAGGTGCAGTTTGCTGCGTTTACCGGCAAGGCTGCGCAGGTGCTGCGCTCCAAAGGCGCTGCCAATGCCCGAACCATTCACTCGCTGATCTACAGACCAAAGGGCGAAGAAGAAGTTTTGCCGGTGGTTTCGTCCGAAACTTCTTCTTCGCCCTTTGGTCTGTAGATCAG
>JANPGC010000113.1:0-4238 GCA_031423755.1 Phyllobacteriaceae bacterium
ATTGTCGCGCCAACGAGGTTGAACGCTGTCACCGCCAGATCGGCCGTCGACTGCGGATTGGCAGGCGTGTAACTGAACACAAGCGCGCCCGTGCCGCTGCCGCTCACATAAGTCGCTGTGCCGCCGCTGTTGAGCGTCAAAGTCGGAACGCCGCCCGCAACAGTGACGACTTCGCCGAAGTTCACAGTCAGTGTGACCGCCTCGCCAGCGGCCAGCGCGCCGTCGTTGGCGCCGTAAGTGACGGATGAGACTGTCGGCGAGACATTGTCGATTGTGACGCCTAGCGTCGCCGTGCTGGCAACTCCGGCGTTGCCGGCTGTGTCGACAATGCGCAAAGCCAGATTGTGCAGTCCATTCGCGATGGCGCTCAGGGTGATGTCCAGCGTCGTGCCGTTCCAGTTTCCGCCTGAAATGTTCCCCGCGACAACAGTGTAGCTTCCGACCACTGCGTTGCCGTTGCTGGTGTCGATGATCTGGATAATGTCGCCCGCGGTCATCGCGACGCCGTTCATTGTGCTCACGGTGATCACTGGCGTGGTGACATTGGTCAAATTGTCAGTGCTGCTTAGCCCGCTGTCGCTAGCCGTGGCAAGGTCGAGTGTGCGCGCCGCAAGGCTGCTCGGCGGGGCTGTGTCAATTGTGAAGTTGAGTGAATCGGTTGACGCGGTGGGCGCATTGCCGGCAGCGTCCGCCCATCCCGTACCAACAGTGATCACGTTTGTAGTGTCGGTCACGTTTGCAGTCGGGGTGTAGATTGCCGTGTAGACCAGAGGATTGGCAGTAGCCGTGAATCCCGACAAGGTGCCGTTGGGAACAGTGACATCCGCAGCAGTAAAGCCCGTCGGCGCTTCGCTGAACGTGAAAGTTACTGTCGCGGTTTCGCCGACGGCGAGCGCGCTGTCGGAGAGTGTGATGGAAACGGTGGGCCGCAGGGAATCAACCGTCGCGGAAACTGACGCATCCGCCACAGTTGCGCCGTTGACTGCGGTATCCGGGCTGGAACCAATGTTGCTGTCGTGAAACGAAAACTGCGTCACCGGCGGATATGTCTTGAACGCTCCCGTGTAGGCCCCCGAGTTGGCGCCGTCCGCTCCACCTGCGGAATCGCCTTGGACCCCCTGTATCTGAATTGGCCCTTGATAGGTCCCCAAGGCACCTGCGGGAATAGTCGCGCTATTCGAGGTTCCGCCCGAGGACTCAATGTACCAGTAAAGCAGATTGCCCGAGCCATCCTTGATCAGGATCAGAACGTCGCCGCCGAACGCGGCTGTATTATTCATCGTATAGGTAATTCCAATCGAGCTTGCGACTTCCGCGGCGTTGAGGATCCCGTCCGCCGTACCAGCCACAGAATAAGCGGTGATCGCCATCACGCCCGAATACCGCGCCATGCCCTCCGCGGTCAGCGGCGCGTCGGCGCGGGCTGGTTCGGCTGATGCGTCCAGCGCCCAGCTTCCGCCCTTGGCGCTGGCGCCCACGAGACCGGTCGACGCCGAAACTCGCGCTCCGGTAGCCTGCGACAGCGCGCCGATGAAAGCCGTCCCTGATTTGCCGTGCGCCGTTCCGCAGACCCAGAGCCGGATATCGGCGCTTCCAATGCTGTCTCCCAAGGCGGCAAAATCATCGCGGTGACGCGCAATCGTTTCAAATGAAAGCGGACCGGAGGCAAATCTGATTTCACCGGGCTTGCCGTGTGCAATCACGTGAACCGCTTCCAATCCGACGCGACGCGCGGCGGCTTTCGACATCTGCCGCAGCGCCGGCTCATCTGCCGTCAGCAAAACCGGTTCCACGCCGTCTCGAAGTCCGGAGACAATCTCTTCAATCTCAAGGATATCTGAGTCAATGAATACGATCTCGTGTGCCATAAGGGCCTCCCGCGTGCGCTTAATGTGATGGACAGTGAATTGGCTGGACGAGCCCATTGCCGTGTGCAGGGACAGCAAAAATCTGCTGCTCTTTCTGCCGCGTCTGACAAGGGAAAAACTGTTTCTCGTTGTTGGTCTGCATCGCTTGCCTTTTCCTAGCGTTCAGGAACAAGCGAACCAGCATGCGCGACACCAAGCGCAGATTTCACCGCGCGCGACCGCATGCCTACACAGCACGACCCGCCACGTTTTTTGATCCAGATCGCAACCGCCTGCCCGACGTATCCCCTAAGTGGAATATCTCGGGGTCACATTAGCGCTGGATGCACCGGTCAGATTGACAATTGTCATTTGTATCGGGAGTTTATGGAGGCCGCGGAACGGAACGGCGGGCGATGAGCGGTCAAAATTGCACTATTTGCATTCAAGGTTAACGCGCCGAGGACAACGGATGCTGGGCTTTGATGATCAGTTTTTGTCTCTTCCGGTCATCGTGCGTGAACACACAGTTTGTCTTATTTTGCTGAAAGTGCAGTATTTTACTGGAAAATTGAACATATCTTTGTCCTCAAAGGCAAGGCGTTGCACGGATATTGGGCATTGAATGCCAGACGGGCACGTTATGATTGAATGCCGATTTTAGATGGTCTTTTAACTTGTTGAATAACCACAAGTGAACACTTTTCGACCCATTTCAATTGATCAAAGGCATTCGATTGGAAAATGATTCTGTCTAATTTCAGGAGAAAGATGCATGACCAACCCATTGGATGGTGTTAACAGCTGGCTATATCACCTAGGAGACGTCGATGCGGCCGAGGCCGCCAGGATTGGTGCAAACACTGCAGGCTTGGTCGTCATAGACTATGCCCATGATGGCGGTTCGGGCTCGGTGGCGCACACGCCTGCAGAACTTGCCGTGATGCGCGGCGGAAACGACAAGCTCATCGTCAGTTACCTCAGCATCGGCGAAGCGGAAGATTACAGACCCTATTGGCAGAGCAGTTGGAACACCAATCCTCCGGATTTTTTGTCCGCATCCAATCCTGAATGGCCCGACAATTTCAAAGTGAAATATTGGGATCCGCAATGGCAGGCCATCATTTTCGACTATGTCGATAAAATCGTCGCCTCCGGCTTCAACGGCGTCTACATGGACATCATCGATGCCTACCAATATTGGGAGGACATCAATCCTGTTCCCGGCATGAATTATGCCCAGGAAATGGCTGATTTTGTCGCGGCCATCAAGGCGCATGCCGAGCAGAAACTTGCCTCGCTTGGCGACACCCGCGACTTTGTCATCATGGGGCAGAACGGCGAGGAACTGCTCGACAATCCGACTTATCTCAATGCGCTGGACGGCGTCGGCAAAGAGGATTTGCGCTTCTACTATCCAAACGGCAGCGAAGGCAGCTTCCAGCCGACGCCGGACGGGTGGTGGACCGGGTCGCAGCCTTATCTCGAACAGGCCGAAGCTGCGGGTGTGCAGGTCTTTGTCGTGGAATACATGACGCAGGCGCGCCAGACGCAATATTCAACCATGCTCGCCAGTGAAATCCAGTATCTGCGAGAACATGGAATTCCGCTTTACGTCTCCGAAGACCGCGATCTTACAGGCATCTATCCTCAGCCGGACGGTGGCGATCCAATCATCTTTGGAACCGCGGTGGGAGAAACTGTCACCGGCACCGACGTTGCAGACGTGATATTCGCCTTGGAAGGCAATGATGTTCTCATCGGTGGGAGCGGCGCTGACAATCTTCAAGGTGGAACAGGCACGGACACCGCCTCCTACTCCACAGCCACTGCCGGCGTTACGGTGAGTCTTCTGACGCCCGCCGTAAACACCGGTGACGCGGCCGGCGACACGTTCGTGTCTATCGAAAATATATCGGGGTCAGCTTTTGCGGACATTATCTCCGGCAACAACGGCGCCAACGTCATCAATGGCAGCTTGGGAAATGATCTGATGACCGGGTACGCAGGCAATGACACCTATTATGTCAGCACGGCCGGTGACAGGGTCATTGAGGCAGCAGGCGGCGGGTCTGATGTCGTCTTGTCCGGTGTAAGTTATGTGCTCGCTGCCGGTCAGGAGATCGAGACGCTGTCTACCACCAACAATGCTGGCGGCGGGGCTATCAACCTGACCGGCAACGCGTTCAACAACAGCATCACCGGCAATGCCGGGGCGAACGTGCTGATCGGTGGCGGCGGGGTGGACACTTTGACCGGCCTTGGCGGCAATGATTGCTATGCGGTCGATAGTGCCACGGACGTTGTGAACGAAGCGGTCGGCGGCGGCATTGACCGTGTCTATGCGTCTGCAACCTATACGCTGGGCGCAGGCCAGGAAATCGAGACGCT
>JANPGC010000114.1:0-8786 GCA_031423755.1 Phyllobacteriaceae bacterium
GGATAAAATGGGCTGAAGCTGTTCGTGTACATGGGATTCAAACCGTATAATCCATGAGAGTTTTTTTCAAATTAATGCTGCTATTTCGAGGGGGCCGTTGTCCCCCTCCCCCTTGTGGGGTGGGTTTCGGGGTGGGGGTCCTCTTCGCAAGAAACTTCAAAGATCGCGCCTCGTGCCAGCGGTTGCGGTTTTTTGCGAAGAGGACCCCCACCCCAACCCTCCCCACAAGGGGGAGGGAGTACTTTTGCGCTGGTCCCCGACTGGCAATGCCCCAACTAGCGCCGACAAATCCACAGCGGTCCGCCGGGGCCCCATGTCATGAACGTAACCTCCATCATCCTTCTGTCGCTGAAGGTTTCGCTGGCGGCGGTGGTGGTTTCACTGCCGTTGGCGTTTGCCGTCGCATGGCTCATTGCGCGGACAAATATGCCGGGGCGCACGCTGCTCCAGGCGGCGGTTTCATTGCCGCTGGTGCTGCCTCCGGTGGTGACCGGCTATTTCCTTTTGGCATGGTTTGGCCGCAACGGATTTGCCGGCAGGTTTCTTGAGCAGGCCTTTGGTGTCACGGTTGCGTTCAATTGGCTTGGCGCGGCGCTCGCTGCCGGAGTGATGGCGTTTCCGTTGTTGGTAAGGCCGATCCGGCTTTCCTTGGAAGCGATCGACCGGGGCCTTGAAGAAGCGGCGCGGACGCTTGGCGCGACGCCTTTGAGATGCTTCCTGACCATAACACTGCCGCTTTGCGTTCCCGGGCTGGTGGCCGCTTTTGCCTTGGGTCTTGCAAAGGCCATGGGAGAATTTGGTGCCACAATCACTTTTGTCGGCAATATTCCGGGCGAGACGCAGACACTGCCGCTGGCGATTTACTCGTTGATGCAGTCGCCGGATGGCGATGCGACCGCGCGCTATTTGATTGGCATTTCGCTGTTCATCGGCATTGCCGCAATCCTGATCTCGGAATGGATTGGCGAGCGAATCAAAAAGGGGGCGCGGGATGAGCGCGCTTGATGTCGATATTTCAGGGCGTGCCGGTTCATTTGCCGTTGAAGCGCGGTTCGCCGTGGCGTCCGGGGTCACGGGACTGGTCGGGCCATCGGGAGCCGGCAAGACCACACTGCTCAAGATGATCGCGGGGCTGATCAAGCCCGAGCGCGGGACGATCATGTTGGGAGAGCGGCCATTCTTCGACAGCACCAAAGGTGTGAACCTGCCGCCGGAAAATCGCGGAATCGGCATGGTGTTTCAAGATGCGCGCCTGTTTCCGCACATGAGTGTCAGCGGAAATTTGCTGTACGGCGCAAAGGCCAGAAGGCTGCACCTGGATGGCAATGCCGTGGATGAAATCGCACACCTGCTTGGCATTGAGGGCTTGCTCCACCGCTATCCTGCCAAGCTTTCCGGCGGTGAGCGGCAAAGGGTGGCCATTGGCAGGGCGCTTTTGTCCAAGCCGCAGTTTCTGATTCTTGACGAGCCTTTGACTTCAGTCGACCGGGAAAGACGTGACGCCATCCTGCCATTCATCCTCGAATATTGCCACGCAAAGGATATGTCCCTGATGCTGGTCAGTCATGAACACGAGGACATTGCCCGCAGCTGCCAAAGCGTGGTCGAAATGAAGGATGGCAAGGTTCAGGCATTTGGACCGGTCAGCGCCTTTGCTTTGGCTTTAACAAAGCCTTAACCAATTAGGCGCACTCTTTAACCATACCCCGGTGCTCCTCCCATGCCGGGCAACTCCCGAAAGGCGGTTCGCGAGAGCCGCCTTTTTTTGATGCGTGTGGCGGAAACCGGATATCGTTTGCTGATCCAAAGCCCTATGTTCCAGGCGAAATCCGGAGCAATGCAATTGGAAGATCTGAGCAACTGGACAGCGCGCCCCGTGCCGCAGCGTATCGTGCTTGAGGGCCGCTTCGTGCGGCTTGAGCCATTGAGTGCGTCCGCGCATGGCGACGGGCTGTTCGAGGCATCATCGGTGCCGGACGCGGCGGACCGGTTCCGCTGGCTTGGCGAATTGCCGCCGTCGAGCCGTGCAGAGTTCCAGCCATGGCTCGACAAGGCTGAGAAGAGCGCCGATCCGATCTATTTCACGGTCATCGACGGGAAGACCGGCAAGATTGCCGGGCGGCAGACCTATCTGCGCACGGACGTGGCCAATGGCGTTACCGAGATCGGACACATCTACTGGGGTCCGCTGGTGTCGCAGACGCCGGCGACCACCGAGGCGCTCTATCTGTTTGCCCGCCACGTGTTCGACGATCTCGGCTACCGCCGGTTCGAATGGAAGTGCAACAACCGCAATGAGCCGTCAAAACGCGCAGCCATCCGCTTCGGCTTCCAGTTTGAGGGCGTGTTCCGCAAGCACATGATCATCAAGGGCGAGAGCCGCGATACGGCGTGGTTCGCCATGACCGACGATGACTGGGCCGTCGCCAAACCGGCGTTCGAGGCGTGGCTGGCGCCGTCCAATTTCGACTCGGCGGGCAAGCAGATGAAGACGCTTATGGAGTTTCGGGCATGAGCCCGGAAGACAAGCGCAACGCGTTGGCGGCTGGCATCTTCCTGTTGCTGTTCGGCACGCTTTTCTGGCAGATGCCGAAGATCGTGCTGGCGCTTGGCGACATATCGCCGTGGCTCGGCGGACTTGCCGCGCTCCTGTTCATGCTGTCGTTCTACATCGTGTTCTGGCTGCGCGGGAAATATCTACGCCGAAAGTGACCCTATCAGCAGGTTCAAGCCGAAATAAATGACCAACAAAGCTCCGGCGATCTCGATGGCGTGTCCGATACGATCGGCGCTTGCTGCCTTGCTATAGCGCATTGCCGCATTCTTGGCGGTTACCGCAAGCGTCGCTAGCGCGGATACAGTGATCGCAGTGCCAAGTGCCATCGCCAGCACCGACATGACGCCGCCGAAATAAAGCCCGTTGAGGATGGCAAACGTCAGGATAATCAGCGCGCCCGAGCAGGGGCGCAGGCCGACTGCCAACACTGCCGACGTCGCGGTTCTCCAGCTGAACTCCCTGGCGATCATCTGCGGGTCTGGCGCGTGCGCGTGACCGCAGGTTTCGCAGACCTCGGCCTGAAAGCGCACACCGCCTTGACGAGGTTTGGCGTTGTAGCCGGCAAGCCCGTGATCGTGCGTGCAGTTTTCATTGTGTATGTGGGCATGAGCGCGGGCATGCCCGCGCCCGAACGTTTTGGTCCACAACAGCCAAGCGCCGAACGCCGTAATCAACGCAAACGATGCGACTTCAAACGCGTGCGTGGCGTCATCCATGGATATTGTCGTGCCGCGCAGCACCAGGAATGCCAGGCCGACGATGAGCAACGCCGACAGCGCCTGCAGGAATGCCGATATGAACGACAGCACGATGCCGCGGCGCAGCGTCACCTCGTTGGCCACCATGTAAGACGAGATGACAGCCTTGCCATGGCCCGGCCCCGCAGCGTGCAGCACGCCGTAGGCAAATGACAGGCTAACGAGCAGCCAAGCCTTCGAGCCATCGTCGCGCATGGCCTTCAACGCACCGGTCATGGCGCGGTAGAATTCCCGCTGCTGCGCGTTGATCCAGTGAAACAGGCCAGCAAACATGCCGGTTGGCTGCATTGCCACCTCATTGGTCCCGATGCCGAGCGAACTTGACGCGGCAAGCGCGGCTCCCGATGCGGCAAGCAAGATTGCAGCGGCCATAAAAAAGGTGCGGCCCTTCATGGACATGTCAATTCCAACCGTGTGGCGAATATCTTCGACATGTCGGTGCCTTGAGGATCATTGAAAAACGCGTCTGTCAGATTGCCCTGATTTTGCGCCAGCGCCTCGTCGGCATCGGGCCGGACGACTTTGCCTTTGCAGGCGGGCGGCGCGCCTTTGATGGTGATGTCGGTGTCGTCGATAAAGTCGATGGCCGTATAGAACGTCGGGTCGTAGACGCCAAATGAAACCGTGCCCTTCATCAGCATCGGCTCCCTCGGCGCGTTGGAATAGCTGATCACCAGAACCTTGCTGTCAAACGATGCCAAAAGGTCTGCGGGTTTGGCCATATCCATGTCTTTGCCATTGTTGATGACCGCTTCGAAGTAATTGTACTCGCCGGTCGATTCGAGGATGGTTTTCGAGATTTCCGCCTGTTCGTCCGGGCTGATCTTGCCGTCGGCGTCCTTGTCGAACTCGAACATCACCGTCTCGGAAAACACATCGTCAAAGCGCCAGACATGGCTGAGCTTCACAACCTTGCCGTTGGGCTCAACGGTGATTTCAAGTTTCGCTTCGGCGAAGACGTGCGGGTGGACGCGCGCCGTCGTCACGGCAATCAGGAGTTGCAACACGGCAATCAAAGCTGTCGCAGTGCCGGTTTTCATGCGCTTCGAAGCATTCGTCATGGCCGCCCAGTCACCCCGCAATTCCGGCCAAAATGTGGTGTCAGAGGCCGTTTTGAAGTTCGTGAGGCCGAGTCGAAAATGGTGGATTTCGAGCATGGGAGCGGAGCGCACGTTTTGTGCGTGAGCACCGAAGCGCAGAAATGCGCCATTTGCAGACCGGCATCACGAATTTCAGGATGGCCTCTCAATTGTTGCCTTCCGTGCAGGCAGGCTCATGCGTCTTGAACCAGTGCGACAAGAAGTCGACCAGCACCCGGATTTTTGCCGGCAGATAGCGCCGGTGCGGATAGACTGCATAGATGCCGCCGCCTGATACGCATTTGTAGTCCGGAAGTATGCGGACCAATCGTCCGGCGTCAATTTCCGGCGCCGCGACAAAATCAGGCAGCAGGGTGAAACCAAGCCCGGCAACGGCGGCCTGGCGGGCCGGGAAGGGGCTGTTGACCTCCAGCCGGGGCTTCACGGAGACGCTTATCGGCACCCCGTCGGGTCCGGTGAATGACCAAGTCGAGAGGGAGCGGGCATTTGTGTCCAGAATGCAGGGCAGGCGGGAAAGGTCCTGCGGCTTCATCAGTTCCGGCGTTCTTGCATTGAGGTCCGGCGAGGCGACGGGCAGAACCGAGAACGGGGCAAGGCGGCGCACGATGAGCGAGGAATCTTCCATCCGTGAGATGCGGATGGCAAGGTCGAAGCCTTCTTCGACCAGATCGACAAAGCGATCATCAAGTCGGATGTCGAGAATGATGTCCGGATTCGCGACGGCAAAGTCGATCAGGGACTGGCCATAGAAAGTGTCTGCAAGCGTGCGCGGCGCGGAGAGCTTGATTCGGCCCTTCACATCGCCGGAGGCGTCGCGCACCGTCTCCTGCAGCGTGTCGATCTCGCGGATCAATTGCGAGGCGCGCTGGTAATAGGTGTGCCCGGCTTCCGTCAGCGAAAACTGGCGCGTGGTGCGATTGAGAAGCAACGCTCCGAGCTCATCTTCGAGTTCCCGGACATATTTCGACAAAAGTGCCTTTGAGCGGCCGATTTTGCGCGCGGCAGCCGAAAATCCTTCCGCTTCGACGACGTCAATGTAGGCGCGCATGCGAGTCAAAGTGTCCATCGGCAACCCTCGTTTGTTCAACAAAAGTGAACATAGAGTGATTTGGCGTCTTCGAAAAACGATTTTTTGCGAGACGCAAATTTTTCATTGTTTTGTCATCATTTCGGTCCTATATGCGCCCTGCCCAAAGTCGCACGAGCCTGTGGGCGTCCCCCGGTCAACAACCGGGACGGTACCCGGGAGTAATACCTCCCGGTCGGTTCATCCAAGAACCGAGGACGCCTTGAAGCAACGACGGTGCGGGCTTTTTTGGTCTCAGTTGGCTGTCCAAAAGCCAATGGTTCTGAAGAGGCACACCATCATTGCCCGAAGTGCGGAGGCAGCTCCAATCCAAGGCAGACAAAGAGGATTTGGCCGATAGGCCTCATCCACCCGCTGTGTGAAGCGTTTTCGTGGTTCCGGGGTCTCCACCGGCTGGTTCCACGAGGATGATTCTCACACTTTGTCACCGGGATGTTCATTCATCCCAGAACTGGTTTTACGGCGCCTTGAATGGCCGCCGGAGAATGGAGCATCGTCATGGCCACACAGCGCGTTCTTGATTTTTTCGCCACCCGCCGTCCGAACGGACCGTGCCTTGTCGTCGACCTCGAGGTCGTGCGCGAGAATTTCCAGGCGTTTGAAAAGGCGATGCCGGATTCGAAGATCTATTATGCCGTAAAGGCGAACCCCGCCCCTGAAATCCTGCGCCTGCTCGCCTCGATGGGTTCGAACTTCGATTGCGCCTCGGTGGCTGAAATCGAAATGGCGCTTGATGCCGGCGCATCGGCTGCACGCATTTCGTACGGCAACACGATCAAGAAGGAACGCGATGTCGCGCGTGCCTTTGAACTTGGCATTCGCCTGTTTGCCATCGACTGCGTCGAAGAGGCTGAGAAGATCGGCCGTGTCGCTCCCGGCTCTAAAGTGTTCTGCCGCGTGCTCACCGATGGCGAAGGTGCGGAGTGGCCGCTGTCGCGCAAATTCGGCTGCGTGCCTGCAATGGCCATCGACGTGCTGCGTCACTCCAAGGCGCTTGGCCTCACCCCGTGGGGCGTGTCGTTCCACGTCGGCTCGCAGCAGGTCAATCTCGATGCCTGGGACCGCGCGCTTGCCAACGCCAAAATGGTTTTCGCCACGCTTGCGGATGAGGGCATTGTGCTCGGCCTCGTCAACATGGGCGGCGGTTTCCCGACGCGCTACCTCAAGGACGTGCCGTCGGCGCAGGCCTATGGCCAGGCGATTTTCGGGTACTTGCGCAAGCATTTTGGCAATGTGCTGCCCGAAACCATCATCGAGCCCGGCCGCGGCATGGTCGGCAACGCGGGCACCATCAAGACGGAAGTCGTGCTGATCTCCAAGAAGGCCGACAATGACAACCAGCGCTGGGTGTTTCTCGACATCGGCAAGTTTGGCGGTTTGGCTGAGACGATGGACGAAGCCATCCGTTACCCGATCACGACAGCGCATGATGGCGGCGCCGTCGCGCCTTGTGTTCTGGCAGGGCCAACGTGCGACTCGGCTGACGTGCTTTACGAAAAGAAGCCCTATGACTTGCCGCTCGCGCTCTCCATCGGCGATGAAGTGCTGATCGAGAACACCGGCGCCTACACCACCACCTATTCGGCGGTGGCGTTCAACGGGTTTGAACCGCTGCGATCGTATGTGATTTAGTTCTACCCTCGGCGCTGCCCCTCATCCGGCCCGTTGGGCCACCTTCTCCCCGCAAGTTGCGGGGAGAAGGGGAAAATCGCAAACTGCGCGCAACTTCCCTTCTCCCCGCAACTTGCGGGGAGAAGGTGGCGCGAAGCGACGGATGAGGGCAGCGCCGAGGGTGAAAATTATCACCCCACAAGTCACAATACTCTCAAGAACCGAACTATCCCACATTTTCCGCTCCGGAGGCCCCAATGTCCGCTTCTGTTTCAAACTTGACCGCTGCCAGCTTCACGCTTGGCCTTGAAATGCCGCATGAATCCGGCCAGCGCGAAGTGCTGCTTGACCGCGCGATGGGCCTCAGCCGCAAGCGCAAGTCCTCGGAGAAGCTGCGGCGCGGGCGTTTGGCCGCCGAAGGCCTGTCATTTGTCGCCCGCGATGCGGATGGCCGGGTCATCGGCACAGTGCGGCTGTGGAATGTTGCGGCAAACTGCGTGATGCGCGGCCAGGCCGACGCGCTGCTGCTCGGTCCTTTGGCGGTCGATCCGTTCCACAGTGGCAGGGGCATGGGCGCGGCGCTTATGACCCTCGCCATCGAGGAGGCGAAGCGGCTTGAGCACGCCGCGATCATCCTCGTCGGCGATGCCGCCTATTACCAGCGCTTCGGGTTTTCGGCGGAGAAGACCGGCGGCCTTTTCATGCCCGGCCCGTTTGAAAAGGCGCGGCTGCTGGCGCTTGAGCTGAACGAGGGCGCGGTCGAAGGCATGCACGGCGTGATCTTCGCGACGGGCCGGAAGGTGGCGGCCCGTCCGGCAAGGCAATTGCGCGCGGCGTGAAGGCTGTCATTTGGCATTGAATTAAGCATCATATGATGCTATTTTTGATGCAAGGAGACAGGCCATGCGCACCACCATTGTTCTTGATGACGAGCTTCTCAAGCGCGCCGAGGAATACACCGGCATAACCGAAAGGGCTGCCCTGATGCGTGAGGCGCTTAAAGCGCTTATTCAGCGCGAATCGTCAAAGCGGCTTGCTTTGCTTGGCGGCTTTGACCCTGACGCAACCGCTGGCACCCGCCGTTGATCGGCAACTGAATGATTCTGGCTGACACATCAATCTGGACTGATCATTTCCGTATCCCCGACCCGTTCTTTCGACATTTGCTCGATGAGGCCAAGGTGGTGATGCATCCTGTCATCATTGGCGAAATGTCCTTGGGCAGCCTGCGAAATCGGCGGCAGGTTTTGGCTGAAATGAACGATCTGCCGCAGGCCATCGTTGCGAAAGATCGGGAAGTTCGTCACTTGATCGAAGTTCATCTGCTTTACGGAACGGGCATCGGATACAGTGACGCCCATTTGCTGGCTTCTGCGCTGCTTACTCCTGCCTTGAAATTCTGGACCAAAGACAAGAGGCTGCGCGCGCAAGCGGAGCGGCTCGGCGTTCTCTTTCAGGGTCATTGAAACGACGGAGAACCCGCGCCAAAAATAAATCTATCCACCTGCCAAAAACCCGATCCTACAATGCCGCCGCGTCAATCCCGGCGCGCACGAGGCAAGGCTGGCAGGCAGGATGGACTGGAACAGGGCAATCGAGCGGAACAGCGAGGCGCTCCACAAGATTGTCGCCATGATGTTTGCGATGTTGACCATGGCCAGCCGCAGTCCCCT
>JANPGC010000115.1:0-16266 GCA_031423755.1 Phyllobacteriaceae bacterium
CTGATCTACAGACCAAAGGGCGAAGAAGAAGTTTCGGACGAAACCACCGGCAAAACTTCGATGGCGCCGACGTTCTCACTTAACCGGCAGAGCCCGATTGCCAAGGCCAAGCTGATCATCGTCGATGAATGCTCGATGGTGGATGAGCAGCTTGGCAAGGATCTGATGAGTTTTGGAACGCCCATCCTTGTGCTGGGCGATCCCGGCCAGTTGCCGCCCATCTCGGGCGGAGGCTATTTTACCGATCACGAGCCGGACCATTTGCTGACGGAAATTCACCGGCAAGCGCGTGACAATCCGATCATCAGGCTGGCTATGGATGTGCGCGAGGGCCGCGAGTTCATGATCGGCGATTATGGCTTGACGCAGGTGATTTCCAAGTCGGACGTGACGCAGGAGCTGGTCTTGGATGCGGATCAGGTTCTGGTCGGCACCAACCGGACGCGGCGGCGCTATAACCAGCGGCTACGCGAATTGAAAGGCTTTACTGCCGACATTCCGCAAGCCGGCGACAAGCTGGTGTGCCTGCGCAACGATCCGGGCAAAGGTCTGCTGAACGGTTCGCTTTGGAAGGTGATGACATCATCCAAGGAAACTGTGAAGCCGGGCATCAATCTTCTGATTGCGCCGGAGGATGACGAGCCGGGGCGCAGCGTTGCCAAGATCAAACTGCTCAAACAACAGTTTGAAGACCCGGACACGGAAATCCCGTGGCAGACCAAGAAGCGCTTTGACGATTTCGACTTCGGCTACGCGCTGACGGTTCACAAGGCGCAAGGCTCGCAGTGGAACAATGTCGTGCTTTTTGACGAAAGCTACGCCTTCAAAGACATGCGCCAAAGATGGCTGTATACTGCTGTGACGCGTGCGGCAGAGCGTTTGACCGTGGTCAGGTAAGTCTTGAGTGAGCAGGCTCTCGGTCCTTGAAGAAAATGACGGCCATCAAGACTGTGCCTGCAAAAACGATGATCGATCCCAGTTTGACGAGGTCGGCGTTGCCGGTTGAATCCACGAGGATCTTGCCGGCCACGAAAAGCACGGTGCCGATCACATAAATCCAGAACTGCGGCTTGGCGAGGCGCGACAGTTTCATTGCCGGGAAGAAGCGGTAGATGAGGCCGAACAGCACTGAAAGCGTGAAGCCGACAAGATTGGCATGCGCATGTGAATTGGCGAACTGGCGATTCTCGGTGGCGCCAAGCCACATGCCAAAAACCATACCAAAAATGAGCCAGGCGAACCCAATGGCAATATAATACTCATCGATCTTTTTCATGATTATCCCCCTCCGGCGCAATGGCCTTTTGCCAAGATACGCCTCAGAAACGGTGATGCCAACGTCATGAGAATTGCGCAGGACGCGTTACTGCAAGTTTGACGCAATTGTTAGAGATTTAGAGTCGCTGCATAGAGTCCGGGAACCATCTGTGCGAAAATCCCTTACCTTATCGGCCAAACGGGAAGTGTTAACAGATTGCGTTAACGCTGCCGTGCCAGAGTCGGATTTTGCAACAAGGACCACCGTCCATGAAAAGTGCATTCTCTGTCTTCACGCTGTTTGCCAGCACAACCGTGTGCAACGCCGGGCCAATGTTCGCCGGGTTCGAGTTGCCGCAGAACATCACTGGCGGCTATGTCATCGGCGCCGGCTTCGGCATTGCGGGTATTTTGACTTTGACCCTCTTTCTTTTCCTCAGCAGTTCGCAGAAGCGCAAGACGCAAAAAGTGCAACTGGCCTATGAGACGCAGTTGGAGACGTTCCGGCAGTCAATCCGGAAGTCTGGTGCAAACCGGGGATAGAACAGCAGCTGCTTTCGTCTGTTCACAGAAGCTGATCGCATCCATCAGACATTGGGCATTGAAGTGACTGTTGCGTTGTGGAAAGAAACACACCTTCAGTGAGACCGCCATGCCTGCACAACTCTCCGTCAACATCAATGCCATCGCCTATCTGAGAAACCGCCGCGACCTGCCGTGGCCAAACCTTGTCAACCTCGGCCGCATCGCGTTGAAGGCGGGTGCTCATGGACTGACGGTCCATCCGCGCCCCGACGAGCGGCACATCCGTTTTTCTGATCTCGCGCCGATCCGGGCGCTGATTGACGATGAGTTTCCTCGCGCCGAGTTCAACATTGAGGGCTATCCGACTGCCGAGTTTCTCGCACTCTGCGAACGGCATCAGCCGGAGCAGGTGACGCTTGTGCCTGATGATCCATCGCAGCCGACCTCCGATCATGGCTGGGATTTTACTGGCCAAGGCAATTTCCTGCGTGATGTTGTGCAGCGGCTGAAGGCCAAGCGGATGCGGGTGTCGCTGTTTGCTGATCCGGATGCGAATGCTGCCGCGATTGCCGCTGCCAAGGCGACTGGAGCGGACCGGGTTGAACTCTACACTGGTCCGTATGGCTCTTGCCACAGTGATTCAATCGAAGCGGCCAAGGCTCTGGAAACACTGGCCAACACCGCGCGTCTTGCCGCTTTGGCCGGCCTTGAGGTGAATGCCGGCCATGATCTGACGGTGGCCAATCTGCCTGCGCTGTGCAAGGCGATCCCCGGCCTCAAAGAGGTTTCCATCGGCCACGGGCTGACATGCGATGCTCTCGAATTTGGCATGGCTGGTACGGTGGAGCGGCATTTGAAGGCGCTTGGCGTCACTGGCTGACGCTGCGGCGAGATGCCTTGGTGCACACAATTTTCAACTGTCTATGATTTCATTCCGGCGGGATGCCGGAGGCGGGTTTGAAGATATTGGACATTGCAATTGTCGGTGCCGGACCGGCGGGTCTGGCGACGGCGCTTTATCTCAAACGACAGGGACACCGGCCCGTTATCTTCGAACGTTTTGAATCGGTTGCACCGGTTGGCTCAGGCTTGATGCTGCAGCCGACGGGTCTGACAGTGTTGCACGATCTCGGGCTGTTGCCTGCGATCATGGCGCTTGGGCATCCGATTCACAGGCTGATCGGTACCGATGCAAAGACAAAGATGCCCGTGCTGGACGTGCGCTACGATGCATTGTCGCGCGGGCGCTTCGGGCTGGCGGTCAACCGGTCGGCACTGTTTGACGTCCTGCATAATGCGGTGACCGAATGTGCGGTCGAACTGAGGACAGGTGCCGCAGTCGAGACGGTAGCCGCGAGCAACGCTCATGTTCGTGTGCTTGGAGACAATGGCAAGGCGCTGGGCACCTTTGATCTGCTTATCGATACGTCCGGTGCGCATTCACAATTGCGCAGCTTTGCCAAGTATCCGAGCGAGCCGAGGGCTCTTGCCTATGGCGCATTGTGGGCGATGCTTGATTGGCATGGCGACGGCTTTGAGGCCCATGCGTTGACGCAGCGCTACGACAAGGCGAGCGTGATGATCGGCGTGCTGCCGACCGGCAAGCTCAAGGTTGGCGGACAAGACAAGGCCGCGTTCTTCTGGAGTATGAAGCCGGCGGACATAGCATCGGCGAAAGATGCGGGATTGCAGGCTTGGAAACATCGCGTGCTCGGTTATTGGCCGGAATGCTCGGTCTATCTCGATCAGATCGCAAGCTTCGACGACATGACGCTTGCACATTATGGACACCACACGCTGCGGGTTCCAGCGGGTGAGCGGATCGCATTTGTTGGCGACAGCGCCCATTCGGCGAGCCCTCAATTGGGGCAGGGTGCCAACATGGCGCTCCTGGATGCGCGGGCATTGTCGCATGCCTTGACGACGAATGCCGACGCGTCAGATGCGCTGGCCGCTTACGCCAAGGCGCGGCGTGTGCACGTCCAGGTGTTTCAGGCGCTGTCGGCGGCGTTCACGCCGTTTTATCAGTCCGACTCGGCAGTATTGGCATTTGTCCGCGATCGTCTGGTTTCAACACTCGCGCGCATTCCGCCGACGCCGCAGATGTTGGCCTCGATGGTGTCGGGGACGCTGGTTGATCCTTTTGCAGCAATCGGGCTCAGCGAATGTGATTGGACCAAGACGTGACCGGCGTTCGGCCTGCCGTGCTGATTGTTGGAGGGTCTGGCGCATTCGGGGCCCATCTGTGCCGGCGTCTGGCCCGGCTGAAACTGTGGCGAATATTGATTGGCGGGCGGCGCGCGGAAAATGCCGAGGCGCTGATTGCAGAATTGGCGGCGTTCGATCCGGATTGTGAGCCGAGGTTTGTGCCGTTCGACCGCAATCATCTTTTCTCGGATGGTATTCGGAAGCTTGGCGTGTCGGCTGTGGTTGATGCTGCCGGACCGTTTCAAGCAAGCTCCTATGCCCTTGTCGAAGCGTCCATTGCAGCCGGGGCGCATTATATTGACCTTTGCGATGCGCGGGGATTTGCCAAAGGGATCAGCGCATTTGACGGTGCTGCCAAGGCGGCCGGGGTTGCCGTGCTGACCGGAGCAAGCTCGACGCCTGCGGTCTCCAACGCGATGCTGCGTGACTTGGTCCCCTCTTGGCAAAGCATTGACCGGATCAGCGTCGCGATCCTGCCGGGAAATCAGGCGCCGCGCGGCCGGTCTGTGATGGCGGCCATACTCTCTTGGGTTGGAGAGACGGTTCGGGTGTTTGACGACGGACGGTGGCAGGATCAGCGGGGTTGGAGCGGGTCGCGCAAAGTATCTCTGGGCGCGTTGGGCTGGCGTAACGCGGCCTTGGCGGAAACACCGGACCTTGACGTTTTGGTTGAGGATTTCAAGCCACGGGTTTCGGCACGTTTCCATGCCGGGCTGGAGCTTGGCCTGATGCATCACGGGTTGCGGTTTGCCGGATGGCTGCGGCGATTTCGACTTTTGCCGCGGCTGGACCGGCTGACATATTGGTTCCAGTTGCTCGCGCAGCCACTGGCACAATTCGGCACCGATTCCGGCGGCATGGTTGTTGAGGCGGATGGCATTGATGCTGACGGACATGCGGTTCGCGGCACGTCCAGGCTCATTGCGCAAAACGGACACGGTCCCATCATCCCGGCGCTGGCTTCTGTTGCAATCCTGAAACGGCTTGCGGACGGAACCCTGTCCTTTCGCGGCGCTGATCACGCCGGACATCATGTCGAGATGGGGGAGATCATGTCGATGGTGCCGGACCTCGACATAGCTCTCGAGTGCGAGGTGCAGCGGCGCGGCGGCGCGTTGTTCCGCACGGTATTGGGTGATGTGGACTTTGAACGCATGCCCGCCACAACGAGGGAATTGCATCGCGGCACCCCGGCAGTGGTGGCCTCAGGGTTTGCCGACATTGACCCGGCGGATAATTTGGTCGGTCGGCTGGTCTCGGCACTGTTCCGGTTTCCCAAACCGGGGCGGCAGGTGCCAGTTCATGTGTTGATCGAGAAAGCGGATGAAGGCGAGCGCTGGGTGCGGCGTTATCCGGATCGGGTGATGCATTCGGTGATGAGCAATCCGAACTCCGGGCACAAGACGGTGGAGGAGACATTTGGCATCTTTTCGTTCCGCATGAAGATATCCGCGCGTTTAGACGGGCTGGATATGCATATGGTTTCAGCGCGTGCCGGTTGGGTGCCACTGCCATGGTTCCTTGTTCCGGATATTGTTGCAACGGAACGGGTCGACGATCTTGGCCGACACTTGTTTGATGTTTCGATCAGCCTGCCGGTTATTGGCAAGATTGTGCACTATTGCGGCTGGCTGGAGGTCAGATAGCGCGTGGTCAGAAATACTGGCGGCAGCCGCGCAGGTCTTTGCGCAAGTCTTTCGGATTCTTCGAAGTCGAGAAAGCCACCGTGTCACCCATGTAGTAGGCATCATAGTCGGCGAGCTTATTGGCAACTGCCTCCTTCTCCAGGTTTAACGCGACGTTGCCGATGCGCTGGTCCAACTTGAGAATGATGTCCCGCGGATTTCTCTTGAAGTGCTTTTCCTGAAGCACGTCCATCATGACGAGGTTGCGGATGGTGGAGTTGCACCAGAAGGCGTAATCGGTGTCGGGATCCAGCTCCGGATGCGGGCCGGGGTCTGGTGTTGTCGATGCAGAAGGCGCGTCGTCGCTGGAGGCTTGCGCGAAGGCTGGAACTGCGGAGCCAAGCACGGCAAAAAACATGGCGATTGCGGGTATCAAGAATCTCAGCAAGTTGTCCCCCTTCGATGATGGCATGTTAAGATCGTGCCTTTGGATGGAAAATTTATCAAGACAGGGGGATACGGCGCTTGCAAATGGATCAAACGAGCGCTAAGTGCCGAACCGTAACGTTCGTTACGGTAGGATGACTTCAGGCGAGGCATACAATCCACCATGACCATGCATGTCGAAATTGCGGACCTGACGGAGCGCCAGCAGGCTGTTCTTGATGCCGCGTTGGCGGCGATGGTGGAGGAGGGCGATGGGCTGACCATGACGTCCGTATCGCGCCGCGCAAGTTGCTCCAAGGAAACGCTCTACAAATGGTTCGGCGACCGTGACGGATTGTTGACCGCGACTGTTCGTTGGCAAGCATCCAAAGTTCCGGTCCCAACGATTGACCGTGACAGGCTGGACGAAAAGACGCTCAGCGCAACGCTCGAACAGTTTGCGCGGGATTGGCTCGGCGTGATTGCGAGCGACACATCGGTCGCCCTCAACCGGCTGGCTGTGAGCAATGCCGGCTCAGGCAAGAGCGATCTCGGGTCGATTGTCTTGAAGAATGGCCGAAATGCCATGGCGCTTCGGCTAAAGCCAGTGCTGGAAGCCGCGCGCGATGCAAAAGTATTGGCCCATTTCGATGAAGCCGACACACTGTTCGGTTCGTTTTTCGGTCTCGTTATACGGGACGTTCAAATCCGCCTCCTGCTTGGAGACGCGATCAAGCTTTCCGGTCCAGTGATCGCGGCAGATGCCGCGCGCGCGACCGGGCAGTTCATGGCCCTTTACGGGGCAAACAATCAAACCAAACGGGAAGGATAAAACCATGCGTGTTTATTATGATCGCGATGCCGATCTCAATCTGATCAAGTCGAAGAAGGTCGTCATTGTCGGCTACGGCTCACAGGGCCGCGCCCATGCGCTGAACCTCAAGGATTCGGGCGCAAAGGAACTGCGCGTTGCCTTGAAGCCGGGTTCTCCGACCGCTGCCAAGGTTGAAGCCGATGGACTGCAGGTCATGTCTGTTGCGGACGCCGCCAAGTGGGGCGATCTGTTGATGATGGCGACGCCGGACGAGTTGCAGTCCGATATCTGGAAGAATGACATTGCGGCCAATATCCGTCCGGGTGCGGCGATTGCGTTCGCGCATGGCCTCAACATCCATTTTGGCCTCATTGAAGCGCCGAAGACCATCGACGTCGTGATGATCGCACCGAAGGGTCCGGGCCACACGGTGCGCGGCGAATATCAGAAAGGCGGCGGCGTGCCGTGCCTGATCGCGATCCACAATGATGCGTCCGGCAATGCGCATGATCTGGCGCTCTCCTACGCCTGCGGCGTCGGCGGTGGGCGCTCGGGCGTCATCGAAACGACGTTTCAGGAAGAGTGCGAAACCGATCTGTTCGGCGAACAGGTTGTCCTGTGCGGCGGTCTGGTCGAGCTGATCCGCGCCGGTTTCGAGACACTGGTCGAAGGCGGCTATGCGCCTGAAATGGCCTATTTCGAATGCCTGCACGAAGTGAAGCTGATCGTCGACCTGATCTATGAAGGCGGCATTGCCAACATGAATTATTCGATCTCCAACACCGCTGAGTGGGGCGAATATGCCACAGGCCCGCGCATCATCACCGCCGAAACCAAGGCAGAAATGAAGCGTGTGCTAACTGACATCCAGACCGGCAAATTCACCTCTGAATGGATGCAGGAATGGAAGTCCGGCGCCGCGCGGTTCAAAGGAATTCGGCGGATGAACGACCGGCACCAGATTGAAGAAGTCGGCGAGAAACTGCGCGGGATGATGCCTTGGATTGGCAAGAACAAGCTGGTGGATAGGGCTCGGAATTGAGTGAGTAGCTAGTAGTGGAAGGGCGGCCGAGGGGCCGCCCAAGAAGACATCCGGACAACTGCACATCCTTTCAAATCTATGGGAGAGCGTGATGCGAGACGAAGACTGGACTGGCGGTTGTCAATGCGGCGCAGTACGGTATGCGTTGCTTGAAACACCTGCCAACGCCTGTATCTGCCACTGCCGTATGTGCCAGAAGCAATTCGGAAGCTTCTTTGGCGCGTTTGCCGACGTCCACCCCGAACAATTCCGGATCACGCGCGGAGTGCCAGGCTGGTTTCAAAGTTCGGACGAGGCAATGCGCGGCTTCTGCCGTCAGTGCGGCACGCCTTTGTTCTACAAGTTCATGTCGAGTCGGCGCATCGCCGTTTCGATCGGCTCGCTTGACCGCCATTCAGAGGTGAAGCCACAGGCCCAATATGGCATTGAGGCGCGCGAGCCCTGGTTTTTCGAACTGCCGTTGCTGCCCCAGACAGCTACCGGCGAGAGCGACAATGGTGTCGGCGATACGCCTATGCGCTTCGAGAAAATCCGCCTCTCCAGCCGCCAGCATCCCGATCACGACACCACCGAGTGGCCGCCCTTCAGCCATAGTGATAGCGGCAACCCAAAATGATCAAATCCTCGCCATTGACGCGATAGACCAACCGGTGCTCCTGATCGATTCGGCGTGACCAGCAGCCGGAGAGTTCGAATTTCAATGGTTCGGGCTTTCCGATACCTTCAAAGGGCGACTTCAGGACGGCTTCAACAAGATTGATGATTTTCAATGCCTTGCGCCGGTCAGTATCTACCCACAATCGCAGGTCTTCCAGTGCGTTCGGATCAAAGACCAACCGCATCTTTGAGCGGTTCTATTGCCTTGAAAGATTTCCGCTTCGACTTGGCGCGGCTGTTGGCTTCCAGCAGACGCTGCGCGTTTGCGGGGGAACGCAAAAGGTAAGCTGTCTCGTTCAGCGAATCATAGTCTTCGCGCGACATCAGCACTGCGTCGCCGCCGCGCGCTCGCTCGACCACAATCACAACATGATCCTCCACCGCACGGTCGAGAGCAGTTTTGAGGTTCGCGCGAAGTTCAGAGTACGTGTACTGGTCCATATGATACTTGTACAATAAAGCTGTACGATCTTCAATGGCGTTCGCAAGCGCCATGATCACTTCCCGCGCTCCATCACCAGCACATCCAGCTTGGACTCATACTGAGGCGCAGGAAACTCTAACACCAGTTTGTCCTTGCCCCGACGGGTCACAATCGCGACCTGATCCTCTTTCGGGTTTTCTCCGTAGTTGCGTGCGGGGTCGTCGTTAACGTGGCCTGCGCCGACGAATACCAGTTCGGTGTCGGACTTGGTGTAGAGCCGCCCGGTCAGGCGCTGCGAGCCGGAGATTTTTTCGACGAACCAGCCTGCGCCATCGTCGGTGAGGCGGCATTTGAACCAGTTGTAGGGGGTGATTGGCAAGCCGCCGCCAACTTTTATGACGCGGCATTTCCAGTTGCCTATCGGGTCGAAGTCGCCAGACACCGAAAGTTTCTTGCCTGCGAGCGCGCTGGTGAGAATGTCAACTTCCTCCGCAGTTCCGCCGCGCAGACCCTCCGCGAGCGCTTCGGCCTCGGTTTTCTCGAAGTTTGCCAGCCTGTCCTTGTCGAAGGCTGAGAGGAGCTTGTCTAGTTCGCCGTCTGCTTTGGCAGGGGCGGCGAGGACCAGTGTGAACAGCAGTGACAAAAGGGTTTTGCGCATGGTCCATCTTCAATGTTATGTGCGGCCAAATCATGAAAGGCAGAACGCCTTCGCGGAGTGATAGAATGAGCCATTCGGCCGATATTGCCAAGATCAGAAGCCAGGAAGCAACGTTGGTGTTCGCGCGCTTCGATGAAGAAGACGCGCTGTCCATCGGTCTGGCCATTGTCGGCAAGATCAAGGCAAGAAACGGTTTCGCGCTGATCGACATCCGGCTGTGGGACCGTCAGTTGTTTGCCTATTCGATGCCCGGCGCCAGCGCTGACAATGCCGAATGGGTGCGGCGGAAGATCAATGTGGTGCGCCGCTATCAAATCTCCTCGTACCGCATGGGCCTCGAACTGTCTGAAACGGGACGGGCGCTTGACGGCTCGCGCGGCGTTGACCCGCTCGACTTCGCGCCACATGGCGGCTGCTTCCCGATTCGGATGAAGGACGGGCCGATTGTCGGGTGCGTCACAGTCTCCGGGCTGCCACAGCGTGACGATCACCTTGTCGTGGTTGAAGCCATTTCGGCCCATCTTGGTATCGATATGACGGAGCTCGCAATGGATTGAGCCAGACTGTCCCAATACGGGGCATATTTTCTGGCATGCAATTCGCATTGGTATTTGCCAAACAGGAGGCAATACGATGTTGTTCAACAGTCATTCTCAAGCTCAAGACCCGATGTATCTTTCGCATTCCGCAAAGGCCGACTACGAGGGCGACGAACGCCGCACCGAGCGCCGCCGCCGCATTTTGAAGAGTGCCCTTGTCCAGTTCAACAACGGATTTGGCAGCCTCGAGTGCGTGCTGCGCGATCTGAACTCCAACGGGGCCAAAGTGTCGATGGGCCAGACGGCGGGCATCCCTAACCGGTTCCGTCTCAGCATCGCAGGTGAGCGCACGCCGATCGAGGCCATTATCCGCTGGCGGACGCCGCGCGATATGGGCGTCTCGTTTTTGATGCGGGCGGACTGACTGACTTTACCCACCGGCGTTTCCATTTGTAATTTGCACAAGTCCTGATTAGGGAACAGGCGGGGCATCAACGAAGGGCAGGCCGGTGGGGGAAATGTTTTCTGTTCGGGACAAATCAGTCCTGATTACCGGTGGATCGTCAGGTCTCGGCTTGCAGTTTGTTCGGTTATTTTCAGGCTGCGGTGCCAAAGTGTGCTCCGTTGCGACGAACCATGAGCCACTCGTTTGTGAGAGTGTTCGGGATAATGACCACGAACATGAACCGGTTTTTGTAACGGCAAACTTGCGCGATGACGAAGGTGTGACGTCAGCTCTCGACGAGGCCATTGTCGCCAATGGAGTGCCCGACATTGTTTTCAACAATGCCGGTGTCACAATTCGCAAACGGTTTCTGGACGTTGAGCGTGATGATTGGGCCCACCTTATGGACATCAATCTGAAGGCGATGTTCTTTTTGGCTCAGGACTCTGCAAGGCGGATGATCGCAGCCAAGAAGTCGGGGTCAATCATAAATATGAGCAGCATTCTTGCATCCAAGTCGATGACTGGAACGGCTGCATACTCGACCGCCAAGGCGGCCATTTCGCAGATGACCCGATCAATGGCGCTGGAACTTGGTCCGCATGGAATCCGTGTCAACGCAATTGCTCCGGGGTGGTTTGAAACCCGCATGACAGCGAGTTTTCTCACCGATCCGGCGAAATCCTATCTCAAGAGTGTGAACCCGTTGCGGCGGCTCGGCAATGAAGGCGACCTCGATGGCGCGGCGCTTTTGCTTGCTTCCGATGCCGGACGCTATATCACTGGTACGACCATCACGGTTGACGGCGGGCAAAGCCTCTCCGGTTGATTTCGGGAGCAAACATGCCGGTCCGCATTGCGACATTCAACATTGAAAATCTGATGCGCCGGTTTGACTTCTCCGGCTTTCACAATGATCTCAACGCCGACAGATCGACGCTGCTGTTCGATATCCGGGACGAGCTGCAGTATCGCCAGATTGAGCAGGCGCGGATGCTGGCGCAGACTGACGACACGCGTCAACAGTCGGCTTTGGCAATCGCTGACACGAAGGCCGACATTATCTGTCTGCAGGAGGTTGATAACATCGACGTTCTGAATGCGTTTGAATTTGGTTATCTGTTCCGCATGATCGGTAATGGCTACAAGCAAAAATTTCTGGTGGAAGGCAACGACTCGCGCGGTATTGATGTCGCCGTGATGATGCGCGAGACGACCAAGGCGGGCGAGCTGATCGAATGCCTCAAGGTCACCAGCCATGCCGGGTTGACCTTTGAGCAATTGAACGTTTACTCCGAAGGTGTTGCCAAGCTTGGCATTCATCCAAATGAACGCATTTTCCGGCGAGATTGCCTCGAACTGGAACTGCGCATTGGCGGCAAGCCGCTGACGCAATTTGTCACACATCTGAAGTCAATGGGCGGACCGCGCAATGGTGTTGACGGGCGGACATCCACGTTGCCGGTCCGGACGGCCGAAGCCCACGCTATCCGCCACATCGTCACACAGCGCTTTGGCGAAGGTGAAACGGCCACGCATGACTGGCTGCTGTGCGGCGACATGAATGATTATGTTGAACGGCTCGACGTCCGAGACAACGGGCATGATGGCTATGAGTTTGTGCCCGCCACCGATACGAATAGCGCGCTGAACGTGCTTCTGGCAGACGGGTTTTGCGAGAACTTGATTGCCCGACGGGACGTGATGGATCGCTGGACTCTGTTTCATTCTCGCGGCCCGCTTGAGCGCCATTTGTGCCAGCTTGATTATATGTTGGCGTCTCCCTCACTGGCGGCAAAGAATGCTGGCAAGAAACCTGACATCTTCCGTCGCGGCCAGCCTTACCGGACGATTTTCCCCAACGGGCAGGATGTGGAGCGCTACCCGCGTGTCGGCTGGGACCGACCCAAGGCGAGCGATCATTGCCCGGTGGCGATGACGTTTGAGCTTTGAGGCAAGGCCGGCGTGGCCGTTGAGATATTTTTGCCCGACAATCTGCCAGTTGCCTTGACGGCGTTCAAAATAAAGACAGATCGCAAAATTCCGCAACTATTCGCCGACGAGGCGGAAATTGTGCGGAATGGATGGAGCAGGCGGAAAGCCGCAAATCCGCATTTGTTCAACGGATCCAGCTTTTTGACCAGCGACATCAGGATCGCTGGCGGCCGTCTCTCTGGGCGCGCCGCGCGGACTGACCACGCCAATTTCCTGCACTGGCGCGGAAATGCGCCATTTTGACAGCCGGTAACGGTTGACCGGCACTGATATTGGTCCAAACAGAGATCGAACAGCCAATATTGCGACGTCACTTTGCGACGACACTGACTTTGGCAAATGACGGAAATTCGCCCATCTCGTTGCCAGCGCCGTCATATTGTTTGCCGGATGCGATGGTCACCTCCACTGCCTTGCCGATCATCTCGTCTGGCATGGCGGCTTCCTCATTCCATGGCGCGCATTCGTCAGCTGCGCAAAGTGCCGTCAGCTCTTCGCCATTGTCTTTTGTGATCGTCAAATAGCAATTGTCGCCGCACTCATAGCTTTTGATGTTTCCGGTGGCTGCGTTGTCTTCGGCAAGCGCCGGCGGCGCAAACGCAAGGTTTGCAAGCAGTAGCGCGGACATAAAGAGGATTCGCATTCTTTGTTACTCCGGAGAACTGAAGGACCAACTTTACCGACTCCAATGGCAATAATCCATGGGCATAGGCCGAACTACTCATGCCTGAGCGCGTCAATCGGGTTCAGCCTTGCGCCGCGAAGCGCAGGGAAGAAGCCGAAGACGAGGCCGATGACGGCTGAGAAGCTGGCGGCGAGGGCTATAACTGAAAGGCTTGGATTGAATGGAATCGCGAAGGCGTAAGAGGCGATCGCGGCGAGTCCAAGCCCCAAGCCAATCCCGAAAATACCGCCAAGCAGGGCCAGCACGGTTGCCTCGACGATGAACTGGGTCAGAATGTGCCACTCTTGCGCGCCAATGGCGAGACGGATGCCGATCTCGCGGGTGCGCTCGGTGACGGAGACCAGCATGATGTTCATGATGCCGATGCCGCCTACCAGCAGGCTGACGCCAGCGACAGCGCTCAGCATGCCGGTCATGACACCCATGGTGCTGGTCATGGCGTTGGCAATCTGAGTTTGATCTCTCACGTTGAAATCATCGTCCTGATCCGGCCCGATCTTGCGGATTTCACGCATGGCGGTCTCGATGCGTTTCTGCATTTCGGTGGTCGGCACTGTGTCCAATGCGGAAACGTAAATGGTGTCGACCTCATTGTTGCCAGCAATGCGACGTTGGAACGCCTGCATCGGCATGATGATGACATTGTCCTGGTCCTGGCCAAAACCTGATGTGCCTTTGGATTCCAGCAAGCCGATCACCGGACAGTTGACGCGGGCGACGCGGATGATTGCGCCGAGTGGATCGCCGGAGCCGAAAAACTGCTTTCGAACGGTCTCGCCAATGACGCAGACCGGAATGCCGCCGCGCGTTTCCTGCCCGGTGAACGTTCGCCCCAACGCCACAGCCCAGTCACGCACAGTGAAAAAGTCCGTATCCGTACCGGTCACCGATGCGCTGAGGCTCTCTGTGCCGTAGACAATGCGCACAGTTTTCTGGCTCGCTCCGGAGATGGCTCTTGCTCCGGCAAGGTTGGCTTCGAGTGCAGTCAAATGCTTGACTTCGAAATCGCGCGCCTTGGACGGCGCGGAGCCCGGAGTCGGCGGTTGGCCGGAGCGGACAGTGAGAAGGTTGCTGCCGAGTTTAGAAATGTCAGCCTTGACCCTTTCGGTAGTGCCTGAGCCAATGGTGATCATCGCAATGACGGCAGCGACGCCAATGACGATGCCGAGCAACGTCAGGAATGAGCGCAGCGCGTTGCGGCGGATTGAGGACAGGGCAAGGCTCACGGTTTCAAGAAACATGCGGGCGGTCCTTGTTCTGCTCATCTGAAGCAATATGCCCATCGACAAAGCGGATGATGCGGGAGCCGTATGCGGCAATCTCGGCTTCGTGTGTGACCATCACAATTGTGAGGCCCCGTTCCTGGTTCAGGCGGGTCAGCAGCGACATTATTTCGTGGCTTCGCGCTGTGTCGAGATTGCCGGTCGGTTCATCAGCCACGAGAAGAGTGGGTTCCGTGACGATTGCCCGGGCGATGGCTACGCGCTGCTGCTGGCCTCCGGACAGTTCGGCGGGCGTGTGGGCGATCCGGTCGGAGAGGCCCACGCGCTCGAGCGCCGCCGCTGCCCGAATTTTCCGCTCCCGGCGCGGCGCTCCACGGTAAATCAGCGGCAGTTCGACATTGTCGATCGCGCTGGTGCGGGCGAGGAGATTGTAGCCTTGAAAGACGAAGCCAACGTAGAGATTGCGCAAGACAGCGCGGCGGGCGCGGTCGAGGCGGCCGGCATCCACCCCCATGAATCTGTAGTCACCCGACGTCGGTGTATCGAGGCAGCCGATGATGTTCATCGCCGTTGATTTTCCTGAGCCGGAAGGGCCCATGATTGTGACGAATTCTCCGGAGCCAATGCGCAGATTGGCCCCTGCCAGCGCGTTTACCTGCGCCTCACCTTCGCCGTAACTTTTCCAGATGTCTGCAAACTCTATGAAGGGCTGCTCTGGCATGGCTCAATTCGCCTTGGCGCTGGATTCGGCCGTGATGATTTGATCCCCGTCGGAGAGGCCGGAGAGGATCTCCGTTTTCAGCCCGTCAGTCGATCCGGTCTTGACTTGAACGGCGACCGGCGCGCCGTCTTGCAAGACATAGACCGTACGTGATCCATCGGCAGCGGGCTTGGCGGCCTGCTTTGCCTGACCGCGCGGGAAGCGCGGCATCAACAGGCTCGTGAGACTGAAACCGGTGGACTTTGGCGTGACGACAGGCTGGTAGCGGAATGCAGCGTTGGAAACTGTCAGAATGCCATTTGCCTCGCGGGTGATGATGTCGACGTTCGCCGTCATGCCGGGGCGCAGCGACAGGCTGCTGTTGTCAACGTCGAGTTGGGCTTCGTAAGTCACAACATTTTCAGTGGTTTGAGAGGCGTAGGCGATCTTGGAAATGAAGGCGTTGAAGTTCTTTCCGGTAAAGGCATCAACCGAGAAGCGCGCTTTCTGTCCTTCCGTGACCATGCCGATGTCTGCCTCATCAATGCCAGCCTCCAGTTTCATCTTGCGCAAGTCTTCGGCAATGACAAACAGGATCGGCGCTGAGAGCGATGCCGCAACAGTCTGACCTATGTCTACGGAACGCGTCAGGATAACGCCGTCGATAGGAGCGTAAATCGTGCTTTTGGCCAGCGCTGATTCCTGCACTTTCAACTCTGCGGCAGATACGGCGAGATCGGCCTCCGCACTGGTGACGGCGCTCTCGGCGCGGTCGCGCTTGGCCACGGCGCTGTCAAGATCCTGTTGTGAAAGTGTGCCCCGCGCCGTCAACGATTTGGTTCGGTCGAGCGTTTGTTCCGCTTCTTTCAATGTTGTCTTGGCATCCGCAATGCGCGCCTTTGAGGCGGTGACGGATGCCTGCGCGCGCTCGACTTGCGCCGACAACGTTGTCGTGTCGAGCGTTGCCAACACGTCGCCCTTTTTTACGGTGTCGTTTTCCTCGAACCGAACTTCGCGCACCACGCCGGACTGTTCGCTGGAGA
>JANPGC010000116.1:0-2867 GCA_031423755.1 Phyllobacteriaceae bacterium
GCGGCACGCAGGACCGCAGCCCGCATGTGCCGCGCTCGCCCGAGCAAATTGCCAGGTCGGCGATTGATGCGGCCAAGGCGGGAGCCGCGATTGTGCACTGTCATGTGCGCGACCCTGAAACGGGCAAGCCGCGCCGCGATGTGCATCTTTATCGCGAGGTCACGGAGCGCATTCGTGATGCCAATGTGGATGTGGTGCTGAACCTGACCGCCGGCATGGGCGGTGACATGGTGTTTGGCGATGTCGAAAACCCGCTGCCGCTGAAGGTGCAGGGCACAGACATGGGCGGCGCAAGCAACCGTATGGAGCATGTGCGTCAGTGCCTGCCCGAAATCTGCACGCTCGACTGCGGCACGATGAATTTCAACGAGGCCGACTATGTGATGACCAACACGCCCGGCATGCTGCGCGCCATGGGGGCTAAGATGACGGCGCTCGGCGTGAAGCCGGAGATCGAGGCGTTCGATACGGGGCATCTGTGGTTTGCCAAGCAGTTGGTGGAAGAGGGCGTGTTGGCGCCTGATGCCTTGGTGCAGCTCTGCATGGGCGTGCCCTGGGGCGCGCCGAATGATTTGAATACATTCATGGCCATGGTCAACAATGTGCCATCCACCTGGAACTGGTCCGCCTTCACGCTCGGCCGCGACCAGATGGCCTATGTTGCGGCTGCCGTGCTCGCGGGCGGCAATGTGCGGGTCGGGCTGGAGGACAATCTATGGCTCGGCAAGGGCGTACTTGCGACCAATGCGCAACTTGTTGAGCGGGCGGTGACGATTGTCGAGACCATGGGAGCGCGCGTGATCGGGCCGGATGAGGTGAGGAAGAAGTTGGGTTTGACGAAGATGGCGATGGTGGCGGCATGACCAAGATCAACAAAGCAGCTTGCATCGGCGGCGGCGTCATCGGGGCGGGCTGGGTGGCCCGTCTGGTTCTCAACGGCATTGACGTTTCGATTTTCGATCCCGACCCGGAGGCCGAGCGCAAGGTCAATGCGGTGATGTTGAATGCCCGTGCGGCCTACAAACAGATGACGCCGAACCTGCCGAAAGAAGGTAAAATTACTTACGCCAAGACGCTGGCCGAGGCGGTGGCTGGCGCGGACCTAATCCAGGAAAGCGTGCCAGAACGGCTGGATATCAAGCACCGCGTGCTCGCCGAGATTGACGCGCATGCCAAGCCTGATGCGCTTATTGGCTCTTCCACTTCGGGCATCAAGCCATCTGATATGCAGACGCCGATGACCCGGCCAGAGCGGCTCGTGGTCGCGCATCCGTTCAATCCTGTCTATCTGTTGCCGATTGTCGAAATCGTCGGCGGCGTGAAAACCACCAAGGAATTCACCGAAAAGGCGCGGGCACTTTATGCCTCCATCGGCATGAAACCGGTCGTCATCCAGAAGGAGATCGAAGCCTTTGTCGGCGACCGGCTTCTGGAAGCCGTATGGCGCGAGGCGCTTTGGCTGATCAAGGATGGCATCACGACTGTCGAAGAGCTCGACGACATCATGCGCTATGGCTTCGGTATTCGCTGGGCGCAGATGGGGATGTTTCAGGTCTATCGGATCGCGGGTGGCGAGGCGGGGATGCGCCACTTCATGGCCCAGTTCGGCCCGTGCCTGAAATGGCCGTGGACCAAGCTGACGGACGTGCCGGATTTCAATGATGAGCTGGTCGATCTCATCGCCGGACAGTCCGACGAGCAATCCGGCAAATGGTCAATCCGCGAACTTGAAGCCATTCGCGATGAAAACCTTGTGGCGATCATGGCGGCGCTGTCGAAAACCAACAAGGGCAAGGGCTGGGGCGCGGGCGAACTGCACAAGGATTATGTGAAGCAGCTGGGCAAGAAGGCCGGTGTTTCGGTTGCGGCGGCGAAAGCCAAGGCGGGCAAGCCTGTGAAGAAGAAGGCCAAATAAATGGATTTTGGCCTGAGCGAAGAGCAACAAGCGATCATCGACACGACGCGGGCGTTTGTCGAGAACGAGCTTTATCCGCATGAGGCACTGGTCGAGCGGACCGGCCATATGCCGATGGAGCTGATCAAGGAACTTCAGGCCAAGGCGATGCAGGCCGGGCTTTATGCGGCCAACATGCCGGAAGAGGTTGGAGGGGCCGGGCTCGATACGCTGACATGGCTGCTTTACGAAAAGGAGCTCGGCAAGGCCAACTATGCGCTGCACTGGACCTGCGTTGCGCGGCCTTCGAACATTCTTCTCGCCGGAACACCGGACCAGCGCGAGAAATATCTGATGCCCTGCATTCGCGGCGAAACGTGGGACTGCCTTGCCATGACTGAACCCGGCGCGGGATCGGACCTGCGCGGCATGAAGGCGAGTGCAAAGCCAGACGGCGATGACTGGGTGCTGAACGGCACCAAGCATTTCATTTCCCATGCCGACATTGCCGGATTTGCCATCTGCTTCATGGCTTCGGGCGAGGAAGACACGCCGCGTGGCAAGAAGAAGCTGATCACGGCGTTTTTCGTCGACAAGGGCACCAAAGGGTTCACCGTCCGGGATGGCTACCGCAATGTTTCGCATCGCGGCTACACCAATGCGGTGCTGGAATTTGACGACGTGCGCCTGCCGAAAGAGGCGGTGCTGGGCGAGCCGCACAAGGGCTTTGAAGTCGCCAACCAATGGCTTGGCGCAACGCGCTTGCAGGTGGCATCCACATGCCTTGGCCGGGCCGAAAGGGCGCTGGCGCTTTCGATTGCCTACGCGGCCGAGCGCAAGCAATTCGGGCAGGCCATTGGCAAGTTCCAGGGCGTGTCGTTCAAACTGGCCGACATGGCGATGGAGTTGAAGGCGGCGGAGCTCTTGACGCGAGAGGCGGCGTGGAAGTTCGACAAGGGCACGGTGACCGAAG